>QMMS01000703.1 GCA_003647375.1 Deltaproteobacteria bacterium | reverse complement strand
GCAGCCCCGGGGCCAGGGTGCCCAGGCGCTGGCTGCGGATCCGGATCTGGCGGATCGATTCCTCGCCGGAGACATAGAGCACCCGCCGGCCGGCGGCGGCCAGTCCGTGAAGAGTCTGGAGCATCAGGGTCGATTTGCCGATGCCCGGATCACCGCCGATGAGCACCATGGCGCCCGGCACCACGCCGCCGCCCAGGACCCGGTCCAACTCGCCGATGCCGGTGGCGATGCGAAACTCTTCCGAGACGCTCACGCTGTCGATGGGGACCGGGACGGCGGCCTCGGCCGCGGGCATGCCGGGGCGGGCCGCGGAGGTTCGCACCACCTCTTCCACCAGCGTGTCCCACTGGCCGCACGCCGGGCAGCGGCCCAGCCACTTGGGGCTGGTGTGGCCGCACTGCTGGCAGGTGTAAACGGTTTTTTCGGTCTTTCGGCTCATAGACGTCTGCCGCCCTTGGGGGTCGACTTCAATTGACACCAGATATCTTAGCATGCCAATTTGTGAGCGATAAAATCAACAGGAACCTTGCTAGGCCGGTCCGCTCACCGGCACCCCGGAGCATTGATGATCCGCTTGCGCCCCGTGCACATCGCCATCGGTTTTCTCGTCTGCCTGGGGCTGGCGGGGATGGACCCGCCCCCGGCATCGGCCGGCAACCCGTTTTCCGGACTCTCCAACCGGCTCGTGGCCGAGGGGTTCGCCGCCGATAAGATTCAGGCCCTTTACCACGATCCCGGGAGCATTTTTGAAACCGAGGGGGTGGCGCTGTTTTTCGTCCACAGCGAGACCCGGATCAACTACGAGCAGTTTGCCGCTGCCGAGGCCATCGCACGGGCCCGGCAATACATGGCGCGGCACCGCGACGCCCTGGTGGCGGCCGAGGCGGCCCACGGCGTGCCGGCCGAGATCATTGCCGGGATCTTGCTGGTGGAAACCCGCCTGGGCACCTACACCGGCAACCGGCGGGTTTTCAGCATCCTTTCCACCATGGCGGCGCTCTCCGACCCGGCCGTGCGCCAGGCGCTCTGGGAGCAAATCCCCCCGCAGCGCCGGATTTCGCCCGCTCGGTTTGCCGCCAAGGCCGATGCCAAATCCGCGTGGGCCTACGAGGAGCTCAAGGCTTTCTTGCGTTTTACGTCCCGTGAGGGGATCGATCCGAGGGGGGTTACCGGTTCCTACGCCGGGGCCATGGGGATCTGCCAGTTCATGCCGCGCAATGCCCTGCGCTTGGCTCGGGACGGCGACGGGGACGGCCGGGTGGACCTTTTCAATCACGCCGATGCCATCGCCTCGGTAGGCAACTATCTGCGCCATCACAACTGGCGCCCAGGGCTGACCCGCGACCAGCGCTATCGGGTGATTCTGCGCTACAATTACAGCAAGCCCTACGCCGAAACCATCTTGAAAATCGCCGACCAGCTCGGCGAATAGAAGGACAACGGTGGGATGGACCTGAAAACCCTCTCAACCTTTCTGGCCCTGGTGGTGCCGTTTTTTCTCGGAACGGTTTGGGCGCTGGTGGACAGCGTCCAGAAGGAGTTCGGATCTCCGGGCCGCAAGGTGCTCTGGGTGGTGGTGGCCGGCGTTCCCTTCATCGGCTTCATCGTCTACCTGCTCTTCGGTTTTCGACGGGGACGGAAACCGGCCTGAGACCGGCGCCGTTCCGGTCGCTAGCGGCGTGTGCCATGGAAGCCAATCGCAGGGCCTGCCCGCCGGCCCCAGGTCAAAGAATGCGGCGGGCGGTGAGAAAATGGACGGAAGCGGCCTTCCAGCGCCTGGCGGACGGCTACGTGGCGGCCCGGCCCCTTGCCGCTTCGCCTCCGGATCGACTGGCCGAGGCGAGGATCGTCTCCCACCGCGGCGAACACGACAACCGAAGCGTTTTCGAAAACACCCTGGCCGCCTTCGACCGTGCCGACAGGGCCGGTGTCTGGGGGCTCGAGCTCGACCTGCGGTGGACCGCTGATCTGCAACCGGTGGTGTTCCACGATCCGGATCTAGGGCGATTGGCCGGCGTGTCTCACCGCTTGGCCGACTTGCGCCTGGCCGAGGCCCGGTCGGTTTTCTCGCAACTTACCACCCTGGCCGAGGTGGTGGCGCGCTACGGCGGCCGCCGTCACCTGATGATCGAGGTCAAGGCCGAGCCTTACCGCCGGTTTCACATGCAGACGGCGATCCTGGCGGCCATCCTGGCCCCCCTGCGCCCGGTGGACGACTACCACCTGCTCGGTCTCGATCCGCGCATGTTCGCCTACCTCGGCTTCGCCCCGCGGCAAGCGTTGCTGCCCATCGCCTGGGCCGATGTAAAGACCACCAGCCGCCTGGCTTTAGCCCGCGGCTACGGGGGAGTCTGTGGCCATTTTATACTGTTGGGGGACAGGACGATGAAACGCCACCAGCGCCGCGGTCAGCAGGTGGGCTGCGGCATGGTGAATTGCGCCAAGGGGTTGTATCGAGAGATCCATCGGGGCGTGGACTGGATTTTTTCCGACCGCGCCGCAGCT
>QMMS01000702.1 GCA_003647375.1 Deltaproteobacteria bacterium | reverse complement strand
CCGATCATGCTGAGCAGCATGACTCCGGTTGACGTCGCAAAACCAAGGTCTTTTGAATACGGCATCAGGTGGACGAACGGGATGAAGAGACCCATGGATGCACAGAACGTCCCCGCATAGAGAAGCCAGAAAGGGCCCGTTTTCAGCACATCCGTCACCGTCACTTCACGCGTTGAGATCAACTCGTCTGCGCCAGATCCTTCATCAGGGCCGTCATCACCCCCGGCGCCGGTCGGCGCATTGTCGGGCTTTAGGCCCATCTGGCCGGGTGACTCGACAATCAGAAATGCCGCGGCCAGACCGCAGGACAACACGCATGCACTCATCACCATGTAGGCCGTACGCCAGTCACTCCAATGGATGAGAAATGCCGAAAAAACAGGCATCCCAAGGGTTCCCAGTCCGATACCCATGACGGCAAGGCCGGAAGCCAGGCCGCGTCGGGCAACAAACCACCGTTGAACCACACCCACCGCCGGCACATAGGTGAAACCGACGCCGATACCGATGCCCAGGCCGTAGCTTATGTATATCTGCCGGACGGTTGTCGCAAGACTCGACAGCAGCAGGCCGATACCGATGATTGCCACACCAAAGACGATGACCCAGCGCGAACCTATTCTGTCGGCGATCTGCCCGCTGATGGCGCCCAGGCTGAAGTAAAGGAAGCCGGCAATGGCGAACACCAGTGAGGTGGAACTTCGTGATGTGCTGAATTCCGCCTGGAAAGACTCGAAAAACGTCGTAAAGGAATAGACGCTGCCGAAGGCCAGAAATAGCAGTACACACACACAGGCAACCACAATCCAGCCATAGAATATGTTAAATCTCTTTAAGGCCATTTTTAATTTTATAGGGTTTATTCTTCGAATCTCCGTGATTTTAAGACAGGCTTAACGTCGAGAGCCAGTTATGGGCAATACGGATTTCAGCACCATTTGGAAATGTCTTTTCCCTCTTCAGTTCCTTTGTTACCTGAATCATTTTTACCTGTGGGGAAATATGATTAAACACTTCAAAATTTGGGCTCATATTTTCGTCTTTCCATTTTACTTCTACCATTAATGATGGGGTCTCTTCCGTTGTGATACAAAAATCGATCTCTTTTTTGTCCTTATTTTTTAAATAATAGAGTTTCTTTGTTTCTCCAAAACAGTCTTCTCGAAAATGAATTTCTTTTTGCAGTGCGCAGGCAACCGTGTTTTCTAATTTTAGGATACTTGTTTTGTAATTTTAACCAGGGAGCCTGGCCAAATAGTAAGCGAATGATGACACGAAAAGGCAACTATAATATTGGAATTCACCTAGTGGAATTTCCAGACAATGGTTTCATTTCTACAATATTGGCTATAATAACAATTCATTATATATACTTTGCCATGTTGTTTATGCAACTATGGGGTTAACACTCTCTGAGTATGTAAATATATGCCTCTACTGCCATTTTGTCTTTCGTTTTCACTTTAATCAAAATGCGTTCGTATTCCTCGCCTTCAAAATCATCAAGTTCATTCCAGTGATAATCGAGCTTATCTGAACAAAAAATGTATCCTTCGATTTCATCTCCAGTATTATCTAAAACAATGCCTGGATAACCCATTTCAGCTCCCCAGCCTTGTTGTTTTAGATAGCCATTTACTGAAGCTTCTTCCCATGTTCCTCCGATAGCGCTAAGAACATGCTCATTAGGTCTGCCGGGGCCTAAAGTACCATATACAAATAAACGTTGTGTCATTTCTATTCCATAAACAACCGACTATGATTATTTTCGCACATTGGCATTTTTTAGGGTGCCTGATATCCTTGTTATTGTAGGAGAAATCGCAGCTGGATCTGAAGACTTATGCCAGTGGTCTTCAGCTTTTTTTGATAGTAGGCCTCGCCATATATGGCATTACAGTTTTTAGAGGTTCTCCGTTCCGTTGAGGAGTAGGATATCAAATAATTGTTTGATTATGATATCCTGAGTACAATTTTACCAACATGTTGCTTTTTCAGGAACAGCGTTTGCGCTTCACAGATTTCTTCCAGGGTAAACGAATGGGCCACGACTGGTTTTACTTTACCTTGCTCAATGCGACTAATCAGATTATTGAACACCTCAGGTTCAAGAACTGTACATCCAAACAGGCTGAGGTCTTTCAAATACAAGGTCCTGACATCCAACTCAACTAGTGGACCGGCGATGGCTCCTGCGACTGCATAACGACCACCTGGGCGCAAAGCTTCCAGGTATTGAGGCCATTTATCACCAGCTACGAGATCAATCACGACATCCAAACTGTTTGATCCAGGAGTCACCTTTAGGTCGGTTCCTCGTGAAATCGTCTTATCGGCACCTAATTCGCGAACCGAATCCGCTTTGATCGGGTTTGTCACTGCCCAAACATTTGCACCACGAGCTTTGGCCAATTGAACAGCAGCAGACCCAACCCCACCGGAAGCGCCTGTTACTAAAACGTGTTCTCCTGATTTAACCTTTGCTCGGGTCAACAGATTTTCAGCTG
>QMMS01000701.1 GCA_003647375.1 Deltaproteobacteria bacterium | reverse complement strand
GTATGCGCACCCGGTTAAAATTTCCACGGAAATCGAAAATCTCATTGTACGAATCAACGTTGATCCGGAACGGTTCAACGTGGATTATCGGGAGTCCGGACCCGCACAGATACGGCTGGACTCGCACGGATTCGGGTGGATGTATTTTGATCACCGGGTGACCTACGTCACGGCCCGCGCGGGTCGTACAATGGTCCTGACCTACCGGGTCAATCCGGTGAGCTACTTTGCCGAGCTTGACCATGCCATCGATCTGCGGCTGCCCGCCAAATACCGGGGACAACTGGATATCCGCCTGGAAACCGGCCCGGATGCACGCCTTCGAAAAATACCCGTTCAATAAAAAGACGCTTAAGGCGCTTACCAGGGGCGGCAGGGCTCCGCTTGACCTGAAGGCGACCCGGTTTACCAAACTGCCAATGCCCGCCGATCAAACGGTAATCGAGCAGTTGCAGAAAGTAGCCGCCCTATGGGAGCGGAGGAGTTGAACGACTTTTCCAGCAATATGCAAGAGCATGTCGTGAGATTGGCGGATCTTATCGGCGGGAGGGCGGTCCAGCACCTGGAATCTCCTGTTAAGAAGGGCCGGATGCGCGCCGGGTTCAGCAAGGTGAAAGGGTTCCTTCCGGGTTTGCCGAAGGGGAACCCGGCTGGTGGCTGAAGCGCAACCTCTCGATAATAGCATCGATTGGATTTGACATGCGAGGGCAACGGGCCGCGTCTTATGCAACCCCAGGGCAAAAAAAGGCACTTGCATTGCAAGTGCCTTTTTTAATAGTTGTTGATAACCGGAGCTTTTTAAAGCGTGCATCCGGCAAATTACTCAAAGCCCTTCGGCCGCTTCCCATTTTGCGTGTATGCCAGCATGGGAAAGATGCCGCTATATCTGTTTTTTAATGCGATTTAATTTCAGGTACTTGTTGTTTGTTTTTGATTCTTTTGTCGGAGGATATTCAAGAACCTTACAAAAACCTGAAAGGCGATGGTATAAAATGATTAAAGTCTTGTAAAACAACCCCGATACAGATAGTATAAAAAAATTATCTACTGAAGGGCAAACCCCCCGAAAGGGAGAGGCGCAAAGCTTCCGGTCTAAGTCCGTTTTAAACGGATACGATAGCGGGGTTGCCATGTTTGGCTACGCAACCCGCTTCTTTTTGGAAGCGGGTTTTTATATTAATAATATCTAAATTTAAGCAATCAGTTCAGCGTGTCACATGCGGACATGTAGTGCTGACAGTTTGAATCATAGGAAGAACCATATGAAGAAGATACTGGTAGTCGATAACGACAGGATCTTTCTGATGCTGATGAAAAGGTTGCTCAAAAAGGAAGGCCATCAGGTTGAAACCGCAGAAGACGGCCTGAATGCGCTCGACATTTTAAAAGTCTTTACGCCGGATGTCATATTTGCTGACCTTGTGATGCCCAATATCGATGGGATAATGCTATGCAGAATTATCAGGGGCATGGAGAATATTAAAAATATTCCCATAATTATTCTTTCAGCCACTTTTGCAGAAGAGTTGGCAGATTTAATCCAGTTGGATGTGAATGCTTGCATTGCTAAAGAAACATTTAATGAAACAGCTCAAAATGTTCTTTCGGTTCTCAAACAATCGGATCTTGCTTCTCACCGCTGCAGGCCAGGCAACGTTATAGGCATTGAAAATGTTTATCCGCGAGGGATTACGCAGGAGCTGCTTTTAGTAAAAAGGCATTATGAGTCAATTATAGATAGAATGTCTGAAGGTATTATTGAAATTAATTCAGATGGGAGAATCGTTTTTGCTAATGCAGCCATCCTTGCAATGATTGGTATTCCAGAAAAAAATCTATTGGGCTCTCACTTTGTCGATCTGTTTTCCGGGGATGAACACCTGCGAATTTGTGATCTCATGGAAAACAGGGTTAAAAAAACCAATAAAATCATAAAAGGTTATCCTTTGAGGCTAAAGCAGCATCATATCACTCTGGACGCTATATTTCTGGGTGAAGATGAACTTAAGTCTTTAATTATTCTGCGTGACGTCACTAACATCAAGCAGACCGAAAATGCCCTGAAAAGGTTTAATGCCGAACTCGAAAACCGGGTGAGTGAGCGGACGGCAGAGTTGGAAGCCGCCAACCGTTTCAAAAGTGAATTTGTGGCCAATATGAGCCATGAGATTCGAACCCCCATGAACGGCATCATAGGCGCATCCGAACTTGCCCTGCGGGAAGACCTCTCGCAAAAGACCCGCGAATATCTTGAAATGATACACGGCTCGGCAATTACCCTGATGGGCCTTGTCAACGATATTCTGGACTTCTCGGCGATCGAGTCGGGCCGCATAAAATTCGAATCCAATCAGTTTTCCCTCCGCGAGACGATGGAGCAGATCTATGACGTGTTCTACGACATGATCCAGGAAAAGGATCTGGAATTTGCGGTGGATATCCCCCGGGACCTCCCCGACAACCTCATCGGCGACCCGCTCAGGTTGCGGCAGATCATCGTCAACCTG
>QMMS01000700.1 GCA_003647375.1 Deltaproteobacteria bacterium | reverse complement strand
GGAAACAGAAGACCCGGAAAAAGCTTTTGATAGAGCTATGGAAACATACCTGAAAAAAGGCTATTCAACAAATTGGATAAACCAAAGACTGAAAAGTATTGAAGTTAGGAAAGAGCTGACTGATGAATGGGACTCTCGCGGAATGAAAAAAGGATTGGAATATGCCATATTAACTGATGAGATTACTAATGCATGGGCCGGATTTACAACAAAAGAATACAAAGCTTTAAAGGATTTAAAAAAGGAAAATCTTCGCGACAATATGACTAATTTGGAATTAGTCTTAAACATGCTTGCAGAAACTTCAACGACTGAATTATCAAAAAAACAAAAACCAAAGACTTTAGGTGAAAACAAGAAAGTAGCAAGGAAGGGAGGGGGAGTCGCAGGCAATGCGAGAAAGGATTTAGAGAAAAAGTTAGGTGAAAGCGTAATAAGTCCTCTGAATGCCAAAAAATTAGGTAAGAATAACGATAAACTTGAAGAATAAGCAATGAAATGCCAACATGCGTTATAGTGCATACCCTACGGGATACGTACCATAGCGCAACCGTCAGACTGTCTAAAAACCTCATAACTTGTTTATAACGCAGGTTGACTGATTTTCACTATGGTTCTGGTTAGTTGTAAGTTATAGCATGAAGTACATACAAGGACAAAACAGGTCACAGACCTATCTTTTCCCGGTTACTTTAGATGATGCCATTAGTGAGGACAATGAAGTTCGGTTGATTGATGTTTTTGTGGATAGCCTGGCATTAGAGAGTTACGGTTTTCAGATAGATCAAGGCGAAAACGGCAGGCCAGCCTACCATCCAGGAGACCTTCTCAAGCTCTTCATATATGGCTACATGAACAAAGTTCGTTCATCACGCCGACTTGAGAAAGAGAGCAAGCGAAACATTGAAGTGATGTGGCTCTTGGGCAGCCTTCATCCTGATCACAACACCATTTCGAACTTCCGGCGAGATAATCCCAGGGCGATCAAGAAAGTCTTTATGGAGACGGTGAAAATTGCCAACTATTTCAATCTCATCGGAGGAACGCTGATAGCAGGGGATAGTACAAAATTCAGGGCCCAGAACAGCAAGAAGAATAACTTCAACCAGAAGAAAATATCCAGGCATTTAGAATACATCGAGAACAAGCTTCAGGAGTATAATGAAGCACTGGCTCAGAGCGATGGGGATAATAAAGAGCATATTGAAGATCAAATTGAACAGCAAAAAAAAAGGGCTGAAGGATATCGTGAGATAGAAAACCAGCTGAAGGAAAGCGGCGAGTCGCAGGTATCGACATCAGATCCAGACAGCCGCCAGATGATCATCCGCAATAACATTACTGAAGTAGCATACAACGTACAAACCACCGTCGATGCAAAGAACAATCTGTTGATCGACTACAACGTTACCAACAGTAACGACAGCAAAGCCATGGGCAATATGCTCCAAAGAGCCAAGAGTATATTGCGCACCAATGAGTTTACAGCCCTTTACGACAAAGGCTATCATACCGGATCTGAGTTTAAGATAGCCCATGACCTGAATGTTAATACCCTAGTCACTATACCTAACCAGACTGTACACGCACCAGACCCGGCATACGATGTGAAAAACTTCACTTATTTCCCGGAGGGAGATTATTACATATGCCCACAAAACAAGCACCTAACCACAAATGGTAAATGGCACAAGGCACCAGCCTATTACTTCAAACGATATGTCACAAAGGCATGTAAGTCATGCAGCGTGAAGGATCAGTGTTCGAAGGCTACCTATGGAAAGGGAATACAGCGAAGCGAATACCATGAATACATAGAAGGTAACAAAGAACGGGTTGAACAGAATAAGGCTCTTTACAAACAACGTCAGGCTATAGTTGAGCATCCATATGGTACCATAAAACGCCAATGGGGGTTTAGCTACATCATGACGAAAAACAGTTCACAAAGGGCCAGTGCGGATGTGGGCTTTATGATGACAGCTTACAATCTGAGGCGAATCATTAATATCCTTGGTACAGAGCGGTTCAGGGAGTACCTGCAATACATAATAGATTTGTTTTTCAGCAAAACCGCCGTATTGGACCGAATACTAGCTCATATACACGCATTTCTAGGAAGAATCCAATTTTGGAACCTGAGTTTTATGCTCCCCGTAAATCGGCTATCTTTAATAAAAATATCAGTGCCCCGCGGGAGTTTTTAGACAGACTGCCGTTATGGGCAAGCATGAGAAGGCCACAGCAGAAATTAGGAAATAAAAAGAAAAACCGTTTTACTGATACACTAGTTTAAAAACTAAAATTTAGGCTTTAAACACCATTTTTCGTTGACCTTTATTTGTAAATTCACAAAGGAATAATAAAAAAAGACATATCAACATTACAAGGCAAATTTGAAAATAAAAATATGAGTAAGGAAAAAATATCCATACGTTTTTTTGACGACCGAGAAGTACGTGCTGTTTGGGACGAAAAGAACTCCAAGTGGTGGTTCTCGGTGTTGGATATTGTTGCTGTG
>QMMS01000699.1 GCA_003647375.1 Deltaproteobacteria bacterium | reverse complement strand
CGACCCAGCCTTCTATTTGATACACTATCAAGTTTCACCCAACCGACGGGTATTGCTCCACACCCATGAATATGCCGAAATCGCATTGATCGAATCCGGCAAGGGGATCCACACCATCAATGACGATACATCAACGCTGAAACCGGGGGATATTTTTCTGATCCGGCCAAGCGACTGCCATACCATGGGAGCCAGCAAGCATGGAATCGGTCTCACCAACCTCGCCTTCCCCCTCAGCCATGCCGTCAACCTTGAGAATCGGTATTTACCGGATGACCTCCGCTACTTTCGATCCGATGAAAAACTCCCCTGGTCCACTCATCTGGATGATGAATCCTACGTTCAAGTCGAAAACCTATTTCGCAATCTGGCCAATGCCGTCCCTGAGCAATTTGAGCTCGAACGGTTCCTTATGAATCTTTTTGCCCTTTTGAAAAAACCGCTCTCTGCTCTTCCGCTCGGCCATGCCCCCGACTGGCTACACCATGCCTGTGTACAAATGCACCAACCGGCGCATCTGGCAGAAGGCATTCCCGCCTTGGTCCGCTTTGCCGGACGCTCTCTGGCACATACCGCCCGCGAACTGCGAAAATACAGCGGAACCACCCCCACCGAATTCATTAACCGTCTGCGGATCGAGCACGCTGCACAGCTCCTCTGCACCACCGACAAAAGCATTCTCGAAATCGCCCTCGACTGCGGGTTTGAAAACCAAGGGCATTTTCACCGCCGTTTTAAAGATCGTTTCGAAACCACCCCGCTCAAATATCGAAAAAAAAGCCATTCGATATTTTTCTAAAAACAAGGGGTTCTTCGGAGATTATTGTGGTGAGAACGGTTTCGCAGGGGATTGCTTGGCGCACTGAAGCGCATGCACCTCGGTTCTATCGACCAATAGGAGGGGCTCGGATCCCTTCCTGCACGTTCCCCTTGTAGCCGCGATCCGAGATCGCGGAAACCGTACAATGACATTAATTCCCTGCTAAAAAAGGGTCGCTCTGTAGCCGGGCACTCACCACAGAACCCGTCTACTCATAGACTACCGGAACTGTCGTAGGTATGGCATTGTCGTCTAAAATACCCTCAAGCAAAAGATTGGCTATAATAGGTCCATTATCGGTCATCGTAACCCAAACGATATGATCATAATTGCCCTTTTCCCGAACCATTGAACGTGTTTTCCCATTTCCATGGGGATACGGGGGATACGGGGGATCTCTATCTATCTCCGCAGGCCCATGCCCTTGGCCACCCGTTACGGATAAGGTGTAGTAATTACGACCATTGCGGATGGTCTTTTTGTAACTGTGAACATGTCCCGAAAAAACCGTATAAGGCATATCACCCAACAGGGACTCTAATGCCTTCCAATTATCCAGATCATCAACCCAGCCTACGGGGTTATGCATGAAAATAATGGTCCAGCGAACCTCTTTATTGGCTCGGATCACATCTCGAAAATAAACCATCTGTTCATCGCTAAAGCAATTTTCCGGATGCGCGGTAATAACCGGAGGGTCTTCGGTATTCAGACACAAAAACAAAACATCACCATAAACAAAATGGTAGTAGCTTGGGCCAAATCGTTTTGCCCACTGTTGCTTCATGGCATCAATACCACAATAGTCATGATTGCCGGGCACATAAAAAAAGGCATCTCTAAAGCATCGACAATACGCTCAAATTCATCCCAATCACGCTCAAGCACATCAACATCATGGGTATACCCTTCAATAAAATCCCCAACGGACATGACAAACTCAGGCTGAAGGAGATTTATTTTTTTTACCGCGCTTTCAAATACGCCCGGCCTGAACCCGCTGGTTCGGTCTGAAACAATCACAAATTGAAAGTTCTCAGGCTTGTTATGAAACTCTTTCTGTGTCCACGCAACATCCTGTCCATCCTGCTTGAATTTCCCATCAAGCCCCAAAGGATTGCTAGACGCCTTCGCGGCAACAAGAGGGATCGACATAATAAATAAAAATACCGCCAGCTGGGTACCGCCATTATACTTCCATTGAACTTTCATGATAACTCTCCTTTTATTTATGTAGATCAAAAACCCGACCAAGATGTTTTGCTCAAGAAAGAGCCACCCGTGGTGCAAGAAGCAGAGAATGCTGTTCCCAAAGGAGGGAGCTGAATAAAAACAGCTCCCGCTCGATCATACCGTTTTCTTTGCTGCCGCTTGAGCCATGGCTTCAATATTTTTCATTGAAATATCCGGCAGCATTGCCTCATGGCTTGGGCTGACAATTAAACGGGGTCCCAGTGCCGCCACAACCCTATCAACATCAGCTTTAACCTCTTCCGGCGTGGCATGTACCAGAAGATCCTGCGTATCGATTCCACCCATAAAAGAAATACGTCCCTTGAAACTTTCAGCCAGTTTTTCAGCTTCCATATCCAGCGCTTTGGCCTGAAGTGGGTGCAGGCAATCAACGCCCATATCTACCAGACGGCTAATGACCTTTGAAATTGCACCGCAGGAATGGAGAATAACCTGGTAGCCGTGCCGG
>QMMS01000698.1 GCA_003647375.1 Deltaproteobacteria bacterium | reverse complement strand
GGCATGATGATTTTTCTGATCAGTTGCTTGCCGAGGCGAAGCTTTGCGAAGACTGGCCCTGATCAGAAAAAAATAAAAATCCTTTGCGTCCTTCGCGTCTTTGTGGTTCATTTTTTCTTTTTTGAGCCCCCAAAATATGGTCTCGAGGACGTTCGCGCAGAACGTGCATAGGGTGGAAATCGGAAGTCAAAGATCGGAGATCGTAGAACAGAAATCAGTAAGGAGTAAGCAGCGTTATCCGGCGAGGGTTGTTGGCGGCACGATCGCAGAAGATTTGTTTGATAGGGGCCTGTGCCTGCCATCCGGAACGGCCATGACCAACGCCAACCTCGATCGCATTATCGATATCATCCTGAAGTGCAAGGATTAGTGATAGAGAGAAGGGAGTAAGGAGTCGGAGGTCAGAAGTCAGAGGTCAGAGGTTGGAGTGACATTTGAACCGCCCAGCCTGTCCCGTGCTCTTCGCGGGGCTTCGCTCAAGACGCAAAGGACGCGAAGACAAGATCTTTTATCGAATCGGGGCAACCGATTCGATAAACCACTCCACCCTTCGGGTAATTCCATCAACCATTTACACTAACCAGGTGAAGAGTATCGGTGGAGACTTTTAGATCATGAAAGCCTATCATGAATCCATGCGGGATTCCGTCGACAATCCAAGATGGCAAAAGGAAACCTTTTGGATAACAAACGGTAATACCCGAAATGGATAGAATGAATACCGGCATATAGATGAAGTGACTCGATATCTGCAAAGATTGCATCAAGAAAATAATCTCCGAGTCCTTTTGTCATGCGATCGTAGAATTTAAAACCATCGACCAGATCTTTCTCGGCAAAATCAAGAATTTCGATGTTCATTTAACCTGATCCCGGATTCTTTTCTTCGCCAAATCAAAGGATTCAAATGTTGCCTTTCTCTCGTCAATTTCCATTTCTCTCGCCTTTAAAACATCTTCGTGCCATGATGGCGATGGAATCAATTCGGGATCTCGACAGAGATCGTCCCATATCTTCTCCATAACCGCTATCTTATCCAAACGGGTCATTTTTTCTAAAGGCAATGAAATTTTCATATCATCCTCCTTTTTACTTTTAAGCAAAATGGAACATATTTTTGTGCTATATATGATATTGGTTATAATAACAATCCATTAATTATCCTTTGTCATGCTGTTTATACCTCCTTTTTGAGATTGGCGTCAGGAAAAAGGGGTTTTCCCAGATAAAGGACATCGAAAACAGCTTTTTGGCTTTGGATGATATGGAAAAGGGGTTTGGGAAAAAAATTCCGCTTTGGCTCTTTGGGTTTTTGTATTGACCCCGGCCAGTCTGGCCTCCGGCTCATAGAGCCTACACCTCGGAGAGAAACCTATCCGGTATTCGGTGGACCAAGGACCAGTAAGGAGAAGTCAGTAAGAAGTAAGCAGGGTTATCCGGCGAGGGTTATAGGAGGGGCAGTTAAGAGCTTTTTTTTGAACCACTAAGACACGAAGGACGCGAAGAAGACCTTTTATCGAATCGGAACCAGTCTTCGCAAAGCTTCGCCCCGGCAGGCACCCGATTCGATAAACCACTCCACCCTTCGGGTATATCTACCAAACTATTCACAGCCATTGAACTTTCAATACTTGCTACAACACATTTATAATCTAATATGTCACAAATATTGATAGATAGGATAAAGGTATAGAAAAGAGTTATTGCCCGCCAGGGCATGATGATTTTCATGATCAGTTTCCCTGATCATGAAAAAAACAAAATCCTTCGTGTCCTTCGTGCCTTAGTGGTTCAATCTTATTTCTTACCGACCCCCGACCTCTGATCTCTAAAATGTCCTTAGTAGTTCATATTTTGATCTTTAACCGCCCAGCCTGTCCCGTGCTCTTCGCGGGGCTTCGCTCAAGACACCAAGATAACGAAGCGGCACGGCATGGAATGTGTGTCCGGCCACCCGGACAGGCAACAGATTCGCGCCGGAATAAAAAATCACACCCCGGTGCATTTTTTCCCTGGCATAATCTGCAAAATGGACAAGACCCCGAAAGTCTTCGAGTTTGATGGTCGCTGAAGCTTTTACCTCCACGCCCACAACCGCACCAGCACTGTTTTCCACCACCATATCCACCTCATTTCCGGCACGATCCCTGAAATGCCAGAAACGATAGTCATCTTCAGCCCAGATGGCCTGCTTGAAAAATTCCGTTACCACCAAGGTTTCCAGCAGCGCTCCGTAGAACCGGGACGTGTGCAGCGTGCCTGGTTTATTTTGTCCCAGAAGATGACAGGCCAATCCCGTGTCCAGGAAGTGGAGCTTGGGCATCCCAACCACCCCCCGTTTGGCGGTGTTGCGGACATACGGATCCAGTCGATGGAGAATAAACATCAGTTCCAGGACTTCCATGTAGCGTTTGACCGTTTTGTCATCCTGCCTCAGGTCCCCGGAAATTGCTGCATACTTAACAAGATTTCCCGACAAGCCCGCCAGGTAGCGGATCAGTGCATCCAGTTTTGAATAGTAGTCGCCTT
>QMMS01000697.1 GCA_003647375.1 Deltaproteobacteria bacterium | reverse complement strand
TACATCGCGATCTGACGGGCCCGGGCCAGGTCCTGGGTGCGTCGTTTGGACTTGAGTTGATCGACAGTCACATCGTGGACTTCGGCCACGATTTTCATGACATTGGCGATCTTCACAGGCCCGGTGGAACGTCCCTGGAAAAAGGAGGAGAGAACCTCAGAGGCCATTTCCAGAGATATGTCACGCCCGGTCAAACTTGCGAAAGCCAGAAGACGAATCAGCGCCCCCTCAAGACGTCGAATGTTATCTGTAACGTTTTCAGCTATATAGGAGACGACATCGTCGGCTATATAGATATGGTTGACTTCAATTTTGCGCTTAAGAATGGCAATTCGGGTTTCCAGGTTTGGAGCCTGGATATCAGTAATCAAACCCCACTCAAAGCGTGAACGCAGCCGCTCTTCCAGGGTGGCAATTTCTTTTGGAGACCTGTCAGAGGTCAAAACGATCTGCTTTTTCTGGTCATATAGGGCATTGAAAGTATGGAAAAACTCTTCCTGAGTACTTTCTTTACCGGCGAGAAAGGCAACATCATCAACCAGCAGCACATCCATGCTGCGATATTTCAATTTAAATTCAGGAGTTCGGTTATCTCTGATTGAACCAATCAGGTCATTCATGAAATGCTCAGCTGTGACATAACAGATGCGGCGATCAGGTCGCAGTCGGGCAATTTCATTTCCGATGGCCTGCATCAGATGGGTTTTACCCAATCCCGTTCCGCCATGAATAAACAAGGGATTAAAATGGCTTCCAGGATTGTTGGCGATGGCCGTGGCAGCAGCGAAGGCCAGGTCTGTTCCTGATCCCACAACAAAATTCTGAAAATTATAATCAGGATTCAGATTGTTGGAGTTTATGGGTGCCGAAGGGGGCAGAATTTGGGCGGAGACCGGAGGAGGAGTATTAACTGCTGGACTTGCTGATTTTGGCGCACTGACCTTGCGAGGGGTGTTTTCTTCCAGCTTTTCCATAAAGTTTGGCTGTTCTTTCTTTTCTTCAACTTTTAAAGAAAATAAAGTGTTTTTGCCAAAATATACTGACCCGGCCTCATTAAGAGCAGAAAGGTGGTGTTCACTGAACCAGTCCATGAAAAAGTGATTGGGACAACCAACCTTCAGGTCACCATTTTCACTGTTTTCCGGGTACAATGGCAGGAACCAGGTATTGAAGGTCTGCTGGGGCACCTTCTGTCTCACAACATCAAGAATTTCCGGCCAATATGTATCAAGGTTTGTCACAGGTGATCTCCAGAACGGGCAATTAAGGTCATTTATTTTAAGTTATTGACCAAGTTACCAACAAGGCCGAAAAACCAATAAAACGTTGTGCAACAACGGCTAAAAAAAACAAAACAAACAAGAGAACACAGTTATCAACAAAAGCAACACTTTGTGGATAACTAAATACTGTAGTGAGTGGTGTTTTCTTCAGGAGGGGAAAACTTAACATGAGGTGTTGGGCCCATCAAGCGAATTCTTCTTTAAAATTTCCTCATCACGGGTAACCTGTTGATTTTCAGAAAACTAAAAAAATCCCCCACTTGGGCAGAAAAGAGCGCCGGGAAAGCGCCCTCTTTTTTTCTTCACTTTTTCACCCAGGTTTTCGCGTTTTGGGTGTTGGTAACTTTGTATTTTTCTTGACACCCGGGTAAATTTTCGTTAAATTGCCGCGCTGAAACAAAAACCACCAAGAAGGAGAGTTCCGTGAAACGGACATTTCAACCGAGTAATGTAAAACGCGCTCACCGGCACGGCTTCCGCAAGCGGATGTCCACCAAAGCTGGTCGTCACGTTCTGCAACGCCGTCGGGCCAAAGGCCGCAAACGGCTTTGCGCATAAGTCTTTTTAAGACATATGTGTAGCATAAGGGTGCCGATTCCTTTTCCCACTGTGGGGTCTTTGAATTGAATTGGCGATCCTTGGCAAAACAAAGTGAATTCCAAAAGGTATACGGCAATGGCACCAAGAGAGTTGGTCGCCTCGTCGTAGTTTACCTATTGTCAGCCACGGATTTTGGAAGCGCGGTCGTGGCCAGCCGGAAGGTTGGTGGCGCCGTTCAACGAAACCGGGCCAAACGTTTGTTGCGTGAATCACGCAGAAACGGTTCGCTTGGTGATGAATTGAAAATCCAAGGCATACGCGAGAGGTTTTTTCCGGATTTGATGGGGGAGTCTTCATCCATTGACGGGGAAACGGGCCTATGGGTAGTCCTGGTCGCTCGGCACCGAATTCTGCGTGCCACAGCCCTGGAAGTCAGGGACGAACTGGAAACCCTTTTAAAAGGATAGCTTCGGCTTCCATTGAATAAAACCTTGGCCGGTTTCTTTGTCTGTTCTAAATCTGATCCCCACAATCTGGTTCCTTCCTCCAAACAGGTGCTTTATCGCCTCGTCCGGCTCAGGTCGGCATTTAATTGTCTTGAGGCAAGACACCAGCGGGTAACTTATGTGGCGTTTGCCATATTTTCTGATCCAGGTATATCGTCGAATCATTTCGCCGGTATTGCCTTCAACCTGTCGGTTTCATC
>QMMS01000696.1 GCA_003647375.1 Deltaproteobacteria bacterium | reverse complement strand
ATATGATGAAAAGTATCTTTTTAAAAGTCATGTTGTCAGTATTCGTCATCGAAGGGCTTCCCTCAATGTATCCACAAATTTAAAAAACAGGACGGTCTTTTTTCTCCATGATCGTCTGCCGAGACTATCAAACATTCTGTCCCTCGAACCCCTGGATATCTCTAACTGCACCCCCTCACCGGTCCGGCACAGGTTACATATATTTTCAGGATCTTGGCCGCGTAAACCCGGTTTTGTACTTATCTCAGCATGAAATCCGGCCTTGTTCAGCATATGCATGATTTTTAACTTCAGATCCTGATTTTTACCTCCGATGTAAACTACATCGTCATTTCCATGATAACCGTGAATAGAAACAACAACCTCGGCATTTTTTGCAATTCTCACGCCTTCGGGCTCATCAAATCTATTGCTCGTAATGTGTAAGGCTGCGTTTCCCTTCTTTTTTATCCCTTTAAAGGCATAAAAGGTATGTTCGCCACCGGCCACCCAGTCTGCAATTGCAACTGTTCCCGGTTCTATGCCCCCACCGTGCGGAGTGATTACTGCAATGCGCAAATTGTCTTCCCGCAAAATTACCACATAATCTTCCCCCTCTCTTTCATGCTGTTTCAGGTCATCGTATTTTGCGTATTTATCCATCTTCAATCTCCTCCAGACCCACCGCCATTAAGTAGCCTCTTGCCCTCTCACTTTTTGGATATTGATTCACCAATTCCCAAAATCTATTGCCGTGGTTCGGCTCAACCAAGTGGGCAAGCTCATGGACAATTACGTAGTCCTTTACAAACCGGGGCATGCCAGCGATTCGATGCGAGATCCTGATAGTTCCCGTACCGGGCGTGCAACTGCCGTGGCGTTTACTCTGGTTGGCAACCCAGCGAATGGAGTTCCATCGCAACAGACCTTTAAAATATTTGTTACTCAACTCATGTGCCCGCTTTTCAAGGGTCTCATCGTCAAGTACGGATTTTTGATTGAGACGTTCGATGCGCCCTTTCAGCCTTACTATGTGCGGTTCGAGATCTCTATCGGACATATTGGCCGGAGCTAAGACTTCAAGTGTCCCATCTACTTCACGGGCCTGAATGGTCTTCCGTCTTTTTTTGCTGCGGATAATACGAATTTTCACGGTATACTGCTCCTTTTCTCTTTCACCTATAACGCCTCATCAATTCATAAATTGCGTTGGTTCCGAAATTCACTGCTTCTACCGGTATACGCTCATCCGCGGCATGGATTGTTTCAAAAAAGTTAAAACCAACCGGCAGCTTCATGGGCGTAAAACCATAGGTTTGTATCCCCAGGTTCGCAAAAACACGCCCATCCGTGAACCCCGGGAGCAACAGCGGCATCGGTATTGCATCCGGATCGGCATCCTGCAGCACAGCCGCTAAGGTGCTGAATAATCCCATATCCGTCTCAGCAGGGGTAGCAGGGGCGCGCCTGAGCAACTCAAGTTCCACCTCGTCTCCTATGATTTTTCGTAATTCAGCCAGCATATCATCAGAACTTAGGCCCGGCAGCAGGCGTCCATCCAATTCAACGGTTATCTCGCTTGGAATAACATTGATTTTCTCCCCACCCCGGACAATGGTTGCGTTAACGGTGTTATGGAGCAGGGGATCAAGGTATTGACTGAGATCGCCCAAAAGCTTAAGAATACTGTTTGTAAGAGAAGGGTTTAGAAGTTGACGGAATATCAAACCCTTTGGAAAGGGCAGGTTAGAGGCGAAAATCTCAATCATCTGGCGTGTCACGGGAGTGATATGTACCGGAAGGCGGTTTTTGTCCAGCCGGTGCAGTAAATTCGCTACTTTGGCCATTGCACCGCCTCGCATGGGACGGGAGCCATGTCCGCCCGGTCCCCGCACAATCGCTTTCATTCGACATGGCTGCTTTTCGGCAATTTGTATGGGATAAAACTTTTTCGACCCCACGTGCGCCGTATAGCTCCCGAATTCGCCTATTGCATACCTGATTCCCGTGAATTGTTCCGGATGTTTATCCACCAGGTATCTGGCGCCATATTTACTGCCTGATTCCTCATCGCACAGGATTGCAAGCATTATGTCTCCGGCGGGGGCCATGCCTTCCTCTTTGGCTCGCATGATTGCCGCTAACATCATGGCAACCCCGCCCTTCATGTCCAACGCCCCGCGGCCCCATACAAAGCCGTCCACTACTTTCGCTTCAAAGGGCGGGTATTTCCATTCCTGGTTGGCTGTCGTAACCACATCCACGTGTCCGTACATCAGTAATGGAGGAGCGCTGCCCCGGCCTTTCAAACGAGTGAGTAAGTTGGGCCGATTCGGGTCTTTGGCTAAGAGGGTAGTCTCAAATCCTGCCCTTAAAAGCAGGTCATTAATGTAAGCTATGCACTCTTCTTCGTTTCCGGGCGGATTTGTGGTGTCATAGCGGACAAGGTTCTGCAGCAGTTCGGACGGGTTATTATAAATACTGATTTCACTTGTAGATTGCAAGCCCATTTCTAGCCTCACTCAACAGCAGGGTTTATTCTTCAATTAT
>QMMS01000695.1 GCA_003647375.1 Deltaproteobacteria bacterium | reverse complement strand
GTTTACCCTTGCGGGAAAGCCGGAGAACTTCAGATCCTGCGTTGCTGAGGGTTCGAAGTAAAAAACTACGACTTCACCCTCAGACGCCTTGACTCTGAAGCCCTCCGGCTTTTGCAACACTGGAGTAAACTCCATCGTTAAAAGCTATATTTGAAATTAAAAAAGAGACGGTCATTCTCACCGATATTTCTGAACGTTTCATGATCACCGGCTTTGTAGAGTACCACCCCACCTGCAATTTCAATAGAATCGGTTACATCGTATTCAGTGGAAAAACGTTGGGAGGAACCATCCTGACCGGTTTTACCATACGTTGAAGCCAAAAAGGTTAAGGTGAGCGTATCATTTAAAAAAGTTCTGGTTAATCTAAACACCCACTGACATTCATCCTCTTGTGCGTCAGCAGGCGGAAAATCTTTAATTTTGTCGAAATCGTTTATATGCCTGTTTACTGCGTCCATGCTCACAGTGGTATCGTTGAAACCTGAATATTCAATTCCGGCCAATACATCTATTCTGGAATATTCTTTGCCCGGCAAATTGAAGAACTTGAATCCGTCTATATATGCAGCTTCTGTCTTTAAAAGCCAGTTGCCCACAGCTACGTTAAAAGCCGCACCAAACATTTTCAGGCGTGCGTGTTTCCACTCAATTTTCGGGGGCGGTCCGGCGGACACAAGTTTCGTATGGGGTATATCATTATAATAGTCGGCCCAGTAAAATGCTATATCCCATCCACTGAAAATCCCATTTATAGCAACAGCATACTCGGCAATTTTACCGAATTGGTCCGGTTTATCTTCATGGGGAGGCGGCTGGGGAGCACGATAAAAGTCGCTGCCGTATTCCGGGATCTTGTTAAACCGGATTTCATGAATGGCAATGCCGGTCAGGCTCCAGTCACCGATGTAATAATCAAGCCTGGACATTGCAACCGGAAGCCGCAGGTCTTCAATATCGGTTAAGCCGGGCTCGCGGATATCCAAGGGGTTAAGCACATCCGTAACCCGAATGCTGTCCGATTTTCCCCACACAACGATCTGGCGACCTATTTTAACATCGAGGTTTTTTGTCAGGCTTCCCTGGATATATGTTTCACCAAGGTCAAGCTCTTTTTCGTAATTATCCAGCACATCATCGGTGAATTCATCCCGGCCCTTGATTAAATAAGAAAAATCGTAGGCTCCTTTGCCGCTTATGCGTGCCTGCCATGAACTGGAAAATTTGGCGTTTAATTCAAGATAAAGTTCTGTGCGCAGGCGTGACAAGCCCCGCCAGTCGGTTTCATTCCCTTCAGGGTTATCATGCGCATAGTTGTAGGAAGCGCCGAGTTCGATATCGCCGTTTAAACTGAAAACAGATGGTTTGATTTCATCTTTTTCCAGCTCTGATGGCAATTCAGGTACGGGCTCTTTGGTGTCGTCATCAAATCCGTCTAAAAAATCATCGCTGGATTTACTTTTTTCAATATCCTGCTGATCATCTCCAAAGCCTTCAAGCACGTCTTGCATGGTATCATCAGATGCACCAGGCTTTTTATCGTCAAAGCCGTTAATAATGTCATCAAGGGTTTCATCCTCGACAGCAAAAGTCGGCCCTGGCAATAATAATGTAAAAGCCATGAAGAGAACAAAAAACGAAACAATGGTACGATTATATCGCTTCCGATTTCCAGTTTCCGATTTCAAACATTAAAGTCCCTTTTCCAACCGCCTGATAGTGAACAGTTTTTCATCCAAGTCCTGGTTATATTTAATGTTGTCCCATTTGAAGACACTCCGGTGGATGGTCTGCTTGCCCTTGTTGGTCTTCATGTTGTTTTCCGTTCCAACCCAGATACCATCGATCTGTTCCAGTTTCTTTATATCAAAATATTTAAGCTTTTTGCCCTCTTTCACCCAGTGAACAGCGCGCACAACCATGAAGATATCCTGCCGGACAAAAAGAATCGACTTGGTATATCCGTAGCGATCTTCAATGGTCTTGTTTGAAGGAATGGCCTCGATAAGCCAGACCTTGTTTCCGCGAACTTCGGCTTCTTTGAGGATTTTGTACGTCCATTCGTCAAGAACCCTTTTGGTCATGTCGGCATAAGAAAAGTCTGATCCCATGAATGCCGATGATTTGTCCGAAGATGCTATCCGTTTGGTCTTATGAAGTTCCGGCAGATAAAGCCACTGGTCATCATCTTTCTCGCCGCTGTAATAGTCATAGGTGAGAAATCCGGTGTCCTTGACATCAGCAGGCTTAATGAAAAACATTAACTTTAAGGTGTCCTTTCCCTTGTCCTTGGTCAAGGTCTTTATTTTCCGAACACGCTCGTGGCCATTCTTGTCGATAAGGATCATCTCCATGTTTGCAGTCATGTTGTCGCCATCGTCCCGGGCATCAACTTTTTCCATGATCTCACCGGCGGTAAGCGCATTGGCCGAGGCCTGGGAAACGCTCAGGGCAGTATACACAATCGGCAGGCAAAGGACCATGGTAAAAAATATGTTGCAAAAGAATCTGTATTTTATCATATCAAACCTCCTT
>QMMS01000694.1 GCA_003647375.1 Deltaproteobacteria bacterium | reverse complement strand
CCCCTCGTCGCCGGAGGCATGGGAGATCACCAGGCGGGCCTTCCGGCCCAGCCGGCTCACCAGCTCGATGGCGTGCTCGATGCCCTTGCGCTTGACGACCCGGGTGGGCTGGAGAATCAGCAGCTCGTCCGGCTCCAGCCCCAGGGCCTCGCGGACATCGGCGGCATACTCGTCCAGAGGCGGCGGGGGATTGTCGAAATCCATCACGTTGGGAATGATGGTGGGAGAGATGCCGGTGCGCAAACTGAGCTGGTTGTCTGCCGAGGAGTTGATCACCACGTGATGAATCGGGGGCAGGTGGGGCGGGAAGGCCATGTTGATGTATTCCCAGACCGCGTTGATCTTGAAGTGCTGCCGCTCCCAGTAGAAATCGTGGTGGTGGGCGATGGTGGGAATCCCGGTTTCGCTGATCACCTCCGTCAGGGCGATGCCCAGGGGCAGGTTCAACGGGATGGTCAGCGCATTTTCCGGCAAAAGAACGGAAATGTTGAAATCCTCGATGAAGCGGTAAATTTCGTCTTTCAGGCAGCACTTCAGCTCCTGGATGCGCCGGGTGACGGCCCGCTCGCGCACTTTGCGGCCGAAGCAGCTTTCATAGATTTCACGGATGTCCGGGTGGGTGAAATGGGCCCGTGGCACCAGGCGACTGCGCGCCGGCGGCCGGTCCAACTCGCCGGCCAGGTAGAAACAGGTGCAGCCGTTGGCCTCCAGCACCTGGGCCCATTTCTCGGTTTCCAAAGAGACGCCGTCGGTGCCGGCCAGGCGCGTGGCGACAATGCCGATATGGTGGTACTTGCCGCAGATTCGGCAGCAGTTCATTGAAGTTCCCCCCTTTTTTGATGCGAAATGCCGGTTCAGTCGCCAATCCAGCCCATGGTCGAAAGGTCGGCGACGATGTCTGGCAGCCCGAGGTTTCCCAGTTGTCCCCGGCGCCGGCATCCCGATGTCGGATCCCAGCCTCTCAAGCGATAAAACTCGACCCGCGCGGCTTCGAATGAAAAAGGTTGTATGGGCAAGCGGTCAGCGAAAAAACACCGCCAGCCAGATCGTATCCCTGCCTGGTGCCGTGGACACCACCCGGTGGCGTTGATGGGCCTTGATGAGCAGGTGGTCTCCGGGTTCCAGACAGACGGGCTGCGCCCGGCCCTCGAAAGCGAGCTGCGCCTGGCCCTGGAGCACGGCTACCCATTCGTTCTCGTCCTGATCGTACCAGAATCCGGGCGGCGAGGCATGCCCCCGGGAGACGATGCGTTCAATGCGCACCCGGGATCCGGAGGCCAGGACGGCCACGGCCTCCTCGGGCAGCGCGCCGGGTATCCCGTCGTAGAGGTTACCGACCATCGGTCTTCTCCGAACAGTTTTTCATATCAGGTTAAATGACCTATGGTGAGAATGGTTGTCAATGCCCAGATCAGCTACGGTTTTTGCTGCTCCCTCTTTCGCGGCAAGGCCTCCCACGCCCACGAGGGAGCGTACTGAGAGTCGATGCGAAAGGCGTCGATGACCGCATGGCACTTGCAGGCCGTGGCCAGCAGCACGGCATCGGCTGCCGCCAGGGCGGCCGCTTGGGCTTGGCGCAGTTCCGCCGGCCGGTAGCCGCCCACCCCCGGCGCCAACTGCCGACTGCGGACCACCACCGCGGCGAAGCCGGGGATGCGCAGAGCAGCCAGATGGGCGAACATCACCACGGGCCGGGGCTTGCCGGTGACGGTGCAGAAGCGCTCGGGCTCCGGGCAGTCGTCCGGGCAGATGAAGTCGGCGTTGCTGGCGTAAAGCTGCCCGTGATCACCGCGCAGCGGGTGGGGGACCCGGGCCGCCGCCGCCTCGGGAACCGGCAGATCCACCACGCGCCGGCCGGCCGCGATCAAGTCCTTTTTCATCCACCGCCAGGCCACGTGAATGGGCATGGCGGGCACGATCCAGTCGGCGGCCGTCTTCGCCTGCATCGCCTCCACCAGGTAATCGACCCCGTCGGCCTCCACCGTTTCGCACCCCCGGAAAGCCGGATCGCGGCCAAAGCCCGGCGCCTGGTCCACCACGGTGATGGCGGCGTCCGGGTGCCGCCGGCCAAGGCGCTGGAGCGCCAGGCGGCCGAAGCGCCCGGCGCCGAGGATCAGCAGGCGTGATGGAGAGGCTGTTTTTTTCATTTTTTATTCGTACCTGTTTTTCCCTCTGTGCCCTCGCTGGTTGCTGAACCATCCGCATCGAATTTATGAAGCCGTGCGCCGAGCAGTGCGTCGAAATAGGCGATGGTGCGCGCCAGGCCGGCATCCAGGTCCACGGTGGGCCGCCAACCGAGAACCTGCTCGGCCAGGGAGATGTCCGGCCGCCGCTGGCGGGGATCGTCGATCGGCAGCGGCTGGTGGACGATGGGCGAGCGCGAACCGCAGAGGGCTACCACCTTCTGGGCCAGTTCGCCGATGGCAAATTCTTCCGGATTGCCCAGGTTGACGGGCCCGGTGACCTCGTCGGCCGTGTCCATCAGGCTCACGAAGGCCTCGATCATGTCGTCCACGTAGCAGAAGGACCGTGTCTG
>QMMS01000693.1 GCA_003647375.1 Deltaproteobacteria bacterium | reverse complement strand
GAGTCTGGGATATTATCTGCTGTACCAATTATATTTCCTCCACCGCCTGGGTTTGAACTAGTGAGGTTATCAGTGTGCATTTCTAACGACCAATCGTCATCACCGATTGAATAATCTGAATCATGAAGATGAATTGATAGTGGAATTCCTTCGTAGGACCATTTAACTCTGTGATCTCTCAGAGTTCTATGATCCCAATTGGCAGGATTATTATTTACTTCCAAGACTAAGTCATCAAGAGCATCAGAGTTGCTTTGACCCAACGCGGGCGTGGCTACACCGGCAACGACTCCGCCTGAAAGAAAACCTGCTTTCTTTAGAAAATCTCTTCTGGAATTCATTGCTTAATCACCTTGAGAGTTTTCTGCTGCAGACCGGGAACCATAATCTTCATCAAATACATGCCTGGAGAAACCTGACTGCCATAGCCATTGGTTCCATCCCAACTGATTTTATGGTCACCTTTGGATTGTGAGCCTTCGAATAGTTTACTGACGAGGCCACCTTTCAAATCGTGAACGCTAATATTAACAGGATAATTATCCATCAAAGAATATTCCAAGTTAGTAGAATAAGTAAATGGATTGGGTGAGTTAGTTATTTCACCAAAGGCAGGTTTCAATTCGTGTTCAGCAACGCCAACAGGTATTGCTTGGAAATCCAATTGAACATTGCTTGAATCTTCAGTGCTGCCAGTTCTATAAACTGTGTAAACTTTGTAAGTTTGGTCAGCAATCTTTTTATTAATTGCGTCGGCCTCAACATCTTCGGGAAGAGCGGTTATTTGCGTTTGAGGTTCTTCACCAGGGTCAGTTAATTCTGCGTGATAACGATTACCCCAACCCCAGTCTTTGTTAGGTAGATTTTGCATATCTGGGCCTACAACTGCATCTGGAGCTTCATCAGAAATGTATATATCGCCATTGGGGCTAGCAAATACTTTAGCACCTTTTAGCAATATACTTCCACCGGTTCCAAAGGCAACATACTTTCCCGATTTTAAAAGAAAGTCTTTTCTTGAAAGGTTCATTTTACAACAGAAAATGATTATTAATTTTATTTAACTGCATTATAAATTCCTGTTAAAGGTAGAAAAATATTTGTAAAGAGTGGGAGTTTGTTTTTTAACATTACCCTGTCATATCGAGGGAAGTGAGGCAGAGCCAAACGACGAGATATCTCCTGGGGAAAAGGTATGTTCTCAGGGGATTTCTCGCCGCAATGCCCGCCTGAATGATGCAGTCGGGCAGGCCTTCAGCAAAGCTTTCCTCGAAATGACAGGGATCTACAAGCTTAGGCTCATGCTCACAAGCTCCGCTATATCGTAGTTTTTAACTTCTTCTTCTTTGTTTTTATACTTGAGGCCATCAGTCATCATGGTCATGCAGAAAGGGCAGGCTGTTGCTATGATATCGCAGCCGGTTCCAATGGCTTCTTCTGTGCGTTCGATAAAAATTTCTTTATCACCTTTTTCAGCTTCTTTGAACATCTGGCCTCCTCCTGCACCACAGCACAGAGCAAATTGTTTATTCCTTCCCATTTCAATATTCTTAGCTGGCAGCGCCTTTAAAACAGAACGCGGTGCTTCATATTCTTTATTTCCCCTGCCTAAATAACAGGGATCGTGGTAGGTGATTTTTTTACCTTTCAGAATACCATCATTAATACTCAAACTTCCCTCCGAGATCATTTGCTGTAAAAATTGTGAATGATGGATTACTTCAAAATTACCGTCAAGGTCGGGATATTCGTTTTTAATGGTATTGAAATCATGAGGGTCGCAAGTGATGATCTTTTTAACTTCGTAGCCATTCAACACTTCAATATTCATCATTGCCTGCATTTGGTAAACCATTTCGTTACCTGCTCTTCTGGCAATATCACCACTGTCGCTTTCTTCAGTTCCTAATACTGAATAATTAATATTCAGGTGGTTGAGTATCTTAACAAACTCGCGTGTTACTTTTTTATACCTGTCATCAAACGCTCCTGCCGAGCCAACCCAGAACAAATATTCAGGTTTTTTACCCTGTGCTAACTGACTAGCCATGGTAGACACCTCCAAACCTTCAGCCCAAAGCATGCGATCTTCCATTGAAAATTGCCAAGGGGCTCCGTTATTCTCGATATTGGTTATAGCAGCATTTAATGTTCCTGTGCAACCGGCTTCTTCGAGGTAAAAATACCTTCTTAACTCCATAATAATTGATACCTGGTCGATGTCAACAGGACATTCGTTGGTACACGCATTACAGGTAGTGCACGCCCAGATTTCTTCTTTAGAAATATAATATTCCAGTAAAGTATGGTTTTCATCGGCTTTAATATTAATTCCCAGCAATTGACTACCTACTCCCTCAATGCGGTCACGTGTGTCCATCATGATCTTTCGTGGAGAAAGTAACTTGCCGGTGATATTTGCCGGGCAGACAGCCGTACATCTTCCGCACTCGGTACAAGTATATGCATCCATCAAACTTTGCCAGCTTAGGTCTTTAACATCTTTTGCTCCAAATCTTTCAATCTCAACATCGGCAACAGCTTC
>QMMS01000692.1 GCA_003647375.1 Deltaproteobacteria bacterium | reverse complement strand
GAAGTTCAAACCGCCAAAGGATTATAAAGTCTGGATGCGTCTTTTGGAGCCCCGGCGTCTGGATGAAATTGATTTGAGTCGATTCGGTAAGGATGGGAAACCGTTTTTGATAGTGCCGGAAGATGATTTCGATACCTTTAGAGACAAGGATTTTGACCTGGATACATTAAGGGATCCAATCTTTTCACCGGAGGAGGAACCCTCTGAAGAAATTCTGTATCGAATCGGCGATATCAAAGCCGTTCTGGTTAAATATATGCGGCGTCCTGAATTCAAAGATGATTTGGATGCAGAACAAAATGACCGGTTTGGAAAGAAAGGGAAACCAAAAAACGAAGGCGAGTGGATAAATTTTCAGGATTGGTTTCTTCTGGAATTCAAGCTCAGATCTGGGGAAAGGATTATCGACCTGTTTTTGGAAACATATCAAGAGGACATTCACCCCGATGTTTATAATTTGATCGAAGACTGGGAAAAAGTGCTTTATGGGCTTTTCGAAGTTAAAGGATGTCTTGAACATGGCTATCAAATGAAAAGCTTAATAAATGAAGTCGAATACAGGGTTTATGCAACCAATGTGTCAGAGCCGTTGTTCGATGTCCAGAGAGGGGATTTTATTATTGGACGTATTGTTCCCGCTCTCGGGTTTCATATATTTTCAGGAGCACATTCCCCTATTCATCTGGACGGTAATTCCACAGTAAGGGATGAAATGTATCACGAAGCAGCGCGCCTGCAGATGGAGAGCCCGGCCCAGGCCCTGATGGACAATCCTGAAAAATTAGAGAAAAGCCGGGAAGCCGTGCGCAAGATGTATGCGGATTTTATCAGCTATTTCGGCAAGGACGAAGTATTCGGAACCGGTAAAGAAATACGCCAATACCACCAGGATTTTTTCCATCACCAGTTTTTTAAAATGAAGGATCCGGATACGAAGTTATCTAAAGCAGAAGAATTTACAAAAAAAACCGGCAAAAAATACAAACCGGCAAAATTGAAGTTACCCCGTAAATTTTTGCGTTGTAAAGATGTCGCAATGCTATGTGATCCTGTGGAGTCTCTGACCTTTCTCGAGGAGTATGGCTTTTTTCTTAAAATATTTGCCGATCCGGATGAATACTTGGGTATGCCATATGCCACAGAGGTGGTCATGGGCTATCTCGAGTCCGACTCCATTTCGGATGTACCTTTTCGAAGGGTGGCAAAACGCCATCCGGAGAATTTCAGGAAGGTCATCGACTATTATGCCGGTAAGGAGGGTTTTGTGGTTAACGATCTTGAGGACTTAATACAAAAGTTCAAACCCGAGTCCTATGACAAACTGCCCAGCATCGTTGTGGTAATGGACCAGGAAATTGCCGATGCCAGATTAACCAGACAACCATGATGGACGAAGTGTGCAGCCATTGAAAAGCTCCGGATTTTCGGCATAAATAAAAAAATCAAAAATAAGGGAGTATGATTCCATAAAACAACTCGACCAACCTGGTCTGAATGGGTATGGTTGGCCCTGATGTCGGATGAATCAAAATTTTTACAATATGACTGCAAAAATGTCTAACTTCGCGATCAAGAGTTTGCTGTTGATGGCAATCCTTTGCCCGGGTCTGTTCATTGCCCATGCTGGAGAGATCAGCACCATCGAGCTGAGCGACGGCAGTGTCATCTCCGGCGAAGTTGTTTCGTTTGACGGTAATGTCTGGACCATTCAATCGGTCAGCATGGGAATCCTGAAGATCGATGGATCCAAGGTCGTCAGCATTCGCTCAAAAACCACACCAAGCCAGACGCCTTCAACCACCACAACCGGCGGGGATCCAATAAACACAGCTGATATTCAGGCCATGCAGCAGTCCATCATGGCCAATGAGCAGATCATGACCATGATCATGAATCTGCAGACCGACCCCGAAATTCAGGCCATTCTTAAGGACCCAGAGATCATGAAGGCCGTCAATGCCGGCGATGTAAACGCGCTTCTATCCAATCCGAAATTCATCAAGTTCATGGAAAATACAAAAGTCAGGAAGATCACCAAAGAGGCTGTGCAGGAATGATGGGGCGTTAAGGGGGTATCTCAATAAAAAAAGGGTGACATTTTGTCACCCTTTTTTGTTTTTATAGCGGCGAAGCCGCGTTCCATAAAATCGCCCCCGGCGATTTTATTTTTAGTCGCCTGTGGCAGCCTTGTGAGTCTTGATTTCGACCTTCTCGGTCAATCCTTCATAGTACTCGCGCAGGATGGCGACGACCTCATCGCGACCGAAGTGATCCGGCAGATCATTGCCTTCGGAGAGCATCTTTCTCAGCATGGTGCCGGAGAGAAGAACGCGGTCTTCCTTGCCGTGCGGGCAGGTTCTCATGGAAGCCATGCCGTCGCACTTGTAGCAGTAGAAGGTCCAGTCGATTTTCAGCGGCTGGCAGAGCAGGGCTTTGCCCTCACCCTCGGGTTTCGGGATTTGGTCGAAGATGGTCTGGGCTTCGAACATGCCGTAGAAGTCGCCGACGCCGGCGTGGTCACGGCCGATGATCATCTTGGAGCATCCGTAG
>QMMS01000691.1 GCA_003647375.1 Deltaproteobacteria bacterium | reverse complement strand
CCCACACCGTTCCCTCTATTTGAAAGCCTTGCCGATTTTGTGCAGATGTGTTATATGCTCTATTGTTTAAAACAATACAACTATACACCGAAACCTTACAAGGCGGCATGCCATGAATCCATTCAAATATGGATCGATCGTTTCCGGCAGGGATTTTTGCGGCAGAAAAGAGCTGCTGGACCATATTACCGGCCATATCCAAGGCGCCCAGAACATCGTGGTGCTGGGGGAAAGGCGTATCGGGAAATCATCCCTGGTGTATGAAGCAGTTCGAAACTTGAAAGGGACCGATATACTTTATATCGATTTTCTCGGTATAAAATCGATTGATGCCCTGTGTCGGCGAGTGCTGCGAGCAATTGTTACACTTGAAAAAAAGTCCGGATGGGTTACAAAAATCATAAAAATGCTGCCGCATCTCAGGCCGAGCATGACAATCGATCCCATCACATCCCTGCCGGTTGTTACTTTCGACGCTTCCCTGGAGCTGAAGGCCAATTCCATCCAGGACCTGCTTGACCTGATTGAGTCCCTGAGCCGGAAAAGACGGTTTACGGTCGTCTTCGATGAATTCCAGGACATTGCAAACGTTGACGATTCAGAAGAAGCTATCGCGCTGTTAAGAAGTAAAATTCAGTTCCACAACGGCATTCCCTATGTCTTTGTTGGGAGCATCAGGCATAAAATGGAAGCAATATTCAACTCGCCGGACTCGGCTTTTTTTAAATCGGCCATCCCGATCACGGTCGCCCCGTTGCCGTTCACGGAATTTTCAAAATTCCTGACCCGGAAGTTTAAAATAGGGCAACGCGCAGTATTAAAAGAGACCTTGCAACAGGTCTTTGAAATAGCGGACAACATCAGCGGGGATATCCAACAATTTTGCGAGGCCCTCTGGGAGGTCACCCATGAAAACGATGAAATTTCACCGGACAAACTTAAGGACGCCCTCGAGCTGATCTTCTCAAGGGAACAGAAATCTTACGAAACTTTCATTGGTCTGTTGACCGATCTGCAGTTCAAGTGCCTGTCCGCCCTTGTTCGGCAGGGGGGAAAACGCGTCTATTCCATGGATTTTATCAAAGCTGTCGGGTCCCACAGCACCGCATCGGTGAACCGGGCCATAACACGCATGATCGCTCTCAATATCCTCTTCAAAAGCGGGAAAGAAATCAGGTTCGTCAATCCATTTTTCAAGCTATGGCTCGTTCCCCGGGGCCGTTAGTCCGCAACACTGCAGAAATAGCGTTTCCAGGGTCTGCTTCAACCACTATGGCAACTACTGGAAAAGAAAAACTTGTCAGCGCCTCTGATAACACCTGCAAACCTGTTCGCGTGCAAAGACGCGAAGACGCCAGACGCAAAGAAAAACACAAATTGCCGGCCGGAATACAACTATAGTTTTATTATCTCTACAGGTAAAAACTGACAGGATGGAGCGAGTGTTATGCGGCCAATTGTTTCTGGACAGGATCCTTTACGCTATCCACTGAATGAGCTTTTCGGCACCCGTGCCCATGTGAGACTGATCAGAGTCATGGCGAATGAGGTTGATGGCCCGCTTACAGCTTCGGATGTTGCCAAACGCGCCGGGCTAACTATACCTGGCGCCCAAAAAGCACTTGGAAGACTCGTCAGGTCGGGTTTCGTCTCCCGGGTGGGAGGTGGTCGCAAACACCAGTATGCAATTCGTTGCCCGGACCGGCTCATGCAGATCACACTAGAGTTGTTCCAGGCGGAAAAGGATCGGTATGAACAGCTGCTTGCCACGATCACAAAGGAAATCAAAAACCTTATACCGCATCCACACGCAGCCTGGATTCAAGCGTGCTCGCAGGAAATCGGTGAGCCGCTTACATTAGGATTGTTGCATGAAACCCGCCATTTAACGAATTGTGTTCGCCAACTCCGGACAAAACTCAATCAGGTGGAAACTGACTTCGATCTTACGATTGAACTTGAAGGCTATACCAAGGCGGATATTTTCGATCTCAGGCTTGATGGCTTTACCGCTCTGTATGGTGTCCTGCCGGTACCGGTCAGCCTTGCGCAGCAGCAGATAAGGAATCCGTTGACACACGAGGCAAAGGATCGGCAGACGCACGCCCTATCTCGTAAATTGGCCAAAGCAATTGAACAAGATACTTCCCTCTTACGGCGCGCAAAAGATCATATCGATCAGCTGTTAAAGGAAGATCAAGGAATGGCTACCAGAGACTTAATAGAGTGGCGGGACATTCTCGATAAGTATTCCATTCAACGTTTGTCACAATTTTTTATTTCATCCAGCGAACGCGCCAACCGCTTACGGCAGAGCAATCCCCTCTTTGCTATTTTGAACTTCGATGAACCCTTAAAGAAAAACTAAGCTTGTTGAAAGTGAAAGGGCAGCTACGGGATCGTCTTCTGTATTGGGTAAGAATCACCGCCGAGGAATTAGAAAGTCCTGTATAAAGCGGTGAGTGCCGGGTATTGGATTCTTGACGGGCATGACATGGGAAAAACCTGCACATCTGGATAGAAAGGTCAAACGTAGCTTTGACCCCGTTT
>QMMS01000690.1 GCA_003647375.1 Deltaproteobacteria bacterium | reverse complement strand
CTTGGGAGGTGGATTGCCCCGGGCGAGCGTCAGCGAACTGGTGGAAAAGCATCCGGGCTCGGGTGGGCAGCTTTTCCTGGTCGCCCTGCTGGAGGCGGTGTGGCGCCTGCATCGATTCGTGGCCCTGGTCGATGCCATGGATGGGTTTGATCCCGGGACGGTGGAACCCTGCCTTCTGCGCCACCTGCTCTGGGTGCGGGGCAATGGGGTGGTTCCGGCCATGCAGGCAGCCGACCTCCTGACCCGTGACAATAATATGGCGGCCCTGGTCCTCGACCTGCGGGACGCCCCCGAACGGGACCTCCGTCGCATCCCGGCCACGGTCTGGTTCCGTTTCCAGCGGGTGGTGGAGACCACCGAGATGGCCCTGGTGGTGGTGACGCCGCATTCCATGGTTTCCAGTGCGCGGGTGCGCCTGCAATTGAACCACCCACTACCATTGGCTGCCTTCGATCGACCCCGGAGAAACCTGCAGGCCAACCTCACCCCGGTGCTGCACCGACATCCCGCGGCAGCCGCGGGGGAAGTTAGAAGTATGAAGTGTGAAGGCAGAAGTAGGAATGAAGCAACAGGGTAGGGCGTGGCCTCCGGACGCGCCGTCACCGACTCAGAACCTGGAACCATCACTCATGATCCTGAAAACGGGGTGATCTCACGGAGGCACGGGAGCTCACGGAGAAAGAGATGGAATTCAAACTACTCAGTTTATCGGACACTACCCAAAAAAACTCAGAGCCCACATCCAAATCCCATCCTGTAAATCCTGTCCAAAAAACCCTCAGAGCCCAACCAAAGCCCACTTCCGTATTCAATTCTTAATTCATAACTCTTAATTCCTAATTCCAAATCCCTCCTCCTCCATGTTCGCCGTTCTTCTCATCCCTGATTTTGCCCTGCAGGCCCTGCTGCGCACGCGGCCCGAACTGGCCGGCCGGCCGGTGGCCATCCTGGCTGACGAATCCCGAAAGGCCCCGATCCTGCAGGTCTCGGAGGAGGCCCGGACAGAACGGGCCCTGCCCGGGCTGACCGCCACTCAGGCCCTGGCCCGTTGCGGCCGCCTGGTTCTTCACTATCGCTCGCCCGAGGCCGAGGCCGCGGCGGGGCGGGTGCTCCTGGATGCCGCCTTCACGCTGTCTCCCCGGGTGGAGGCCACTTCCGGGGGACTTTGCACCGTCGACCTGACCGGGGTGGGGGAAACGGGCCTGGAAACGCGGGTGAGAGAACTGGTCCGTCGCCTGAAAACCCTTGGAATCCAGCTTCGTATCGGATTGTCAGATACGCCGGATCGAGCCGTCTTTGTCGCCCGCTGCGCCCGCCCGGTGCTCTGGATCAGGCCCGGCGACCCCTTTCTGGAGAAACTTCCGATCGAGATGATCGAGCCACCACCCGGCCTGGCTCGGATCCTCGACCAATGGGGCATCCGGACCCTGGGCGCCCTGACCGCCCTGCCGCGTCCCGAAGTCGGGCGACGCCTGGGAGAGGCCGGTCTGGCCCTGTGGGACCGGGCCTCGGGATGCAAGGAGCGGATCCTGAAGGTTGAGCGCCTGCCGGAGACCTTCGAGGAAACCATGGAATTGGAGCACGAGATGGAGACGTTGGAGCCGCTCATGTTCCTGCTCCGCCGATTTGTCGACACCCTGACCTTGCGTCTGGAGGCGGCCTGGCTGGTGGCGGAGGAGATGGGGCTCTACCTGAAACTGACCGACGATTCGGTTCACCGGCGCTGGTTCCGACTCCCGGAACCGACCCGCAAAGCCGAAATCATCTTTCGCATGCTCCATACTCACCTTGAGAACGTGCGCACCGACACGCCCATCACGGCCGTGCACGTGAGGATGAAGCCGGGTCGTCCACGGACCCGGCAACAGGGATTGTTTGAAGCCGACCTGCGGGACCCGCACCAGTTTGCCGAGACCCTGGCCCGGGTGGTCGCACTGGTGGGGTCCGGACGGGTGGGGACCCCCCGGGTGAAGGAGACGCATCGACCGGACGCCTTCTGCCTCGAACCTCTGGAAACCTCGATCGGAGAACTGGAAGAGGAGACCTCGGCACTGCCGCCTCTCGGCCTGCCCCTGCGCCGATTTCGCCCGGCCCGGCCGGCCAGTGTCGACCTGCACCAGAAGGCGCCGGAAGCGCTCTTCAGTCCGGATGTTCAAGGTCGGGTTTGCGCTTGGCGGGGCCCCTGGCGCAGTTCGGGAGACTGGTGGGAAAAGTCCAGTCGTTGGGCGCGGGAGGAATGGGACGTGGAACTGGTTTCGGGAGGCGTCTACCGCCTGGCCCGGGAGAAAGGGAGGTGGTTTATCGAAGGAGTCTATGGATAAAGTGGTTACTCCACTTTATCCATGTGAGATGGAAGATGGGGGAAATAGTGCAGTTGCTCCGCAACGAATCATGGAAACGGAATGGTCTCACGGAGGCACGGAACTCACGGAGAAAGAGATGGAAGTGAATATCTTCGCCCTTGGATTGCCACCCCGGGGCAAGCCCTCGACTTCGTCGACTGCGGCAGACCGCAGCGGGGCATCACGGCAATCCAACCCTTCGGGCTTTG
>QMMS01000689.1 GCA_003647375.1 Deltaproteobacteria bacterium | reverse complement strand
CTACATTATTCAAGATTTTATATGATTTTCCTTGAGGGGTGAGATGTATATGCTAGAGGGGAACATTTAGCGAGTTGATGACCGTCTTTGTCGGAGTGTTCCGATTGGGCGGTTTTTTTGGTTGGTAATTTTATTAAAGGAAAGGTTCAGGAACGGGATCTTCTTTAAACTTCAAAAAGTCAACGGCAGACTTGACCTCTTGATTCCCATTTTCCTCCCCTTTATTATTATAATGTCTCAAGTCATGCCATTTTTTTCCACAGCGATCCATTATCAGCACGGAAGAATAATTTTCAATAGTGCATGTTGTCAGCCGACTTAATCTGTTAACAATCTGGCAAAATGAAAGTTACAAAAATATTTTTTATAAAAAGTGTAACTTTTCCATAACAAAACAGTTATAGAAATAAGGTGAATGTGTTTAAGCAATTTTATAACGATCACAAAGATCGACTTTTCAGTTATCTCTTGCGGAAGTCCGGCAACCACCATCTGGCTGCAGATATTGTACAGGAGAGCTTTACCCGTCATCTCGAGCGATATGGCGATAGTGAGCACAATCCCGCGCTCCTTTTTACGATCGGCAGAAACCTGCTGCTCGATCACATACGAAAGAATCGCTCCGATGTTTCGTATGAGGAAGAAGAACATGGAAAAACCGTTGACCAGGAACACGCTTATCACATTCATGAAGAAATGAGACAGGTTCTGGCGGCGCTGCAGACAATGAAAGAGGAGGAGCGGGACATTCTCTCCCTCGTTGCCGGCAGTGGGTTGTCATATCGTGAAATTGCTCAAATAACAGGAAGCAGCGAGGCTAATATCAAGATTAAAATTCACCGATCACGGATTAAACTGAAGAAAATCCTGGGAGAAACCGGACAATGAAAGATTATTTTATCAGCATGTATATCGATAACGAGCTCGATCTGGATGAAAAAATCGATTTTGTTGAAGCGGTCCACAAAGATAGAACTTTTAAAAACGAAACAATCGGGCTCCTTGAACAGGAAAAACAGCTGCGCGGTGATATCGCCGTCAGCCTGCCGCAAATGGCGTGTCCGGTTCAATCTCAGGTTAAACGAAACAACTTTAAATTCTGGTTTCCTTCTTTTGCCGGGTTTGCAACGGCATGTGTTCTATTGATAGGAATATTCCTGATTTTTCAATCAGTTCCAGTTCAAGATAAAGGAGAACGGTACCGTTTTGTTATTTACCAGCCAGAGACAAAACAGGCCGAAATCATCGGGAGCTTTACAAATTGGGCCCCCGTAGCAATGGAAAAAGTTGGCAATAGCGGTTACTGGGCAATCTCCCTTGAGCTTCCTGAAGGGGAACATCGCTATAGCTATCTTCTGGAAAATGGTCAGCAAGTCACCGATCCGACGGTTCTAGCCCATGAACAGGACGATTTCGGCGGCGAAAACTCAATCATAAAGGTCGCAGGATTATGAATAAATACCTCACTCTCGTTGGTCTATTAATTATTTTAAGTGGTTGTTCACCCCAGCATTTTATTAAAAAGGATGCTGATGCTCTGACGCTCTATTTGCGCAATCCGGAAGCGCAGCGAGTTCAATTTGCCGCATCGATTGACCACTTTACTCTCCACGATGCCCACCAAGATAGCCGTGGTCTCTGGGAAATCAAAGTTCCAGCAAGCGCTGAGCTTAAATATTTCTACATTGTTGACGGACAGGTCTACGTCCCTGAATGTCGTTTCAAAGAAAAAGATGATTTTGGCGCTGAAAACTGCCTCTATCCTCTGTGAACAAAAGCAAGTTAACTTCTGATAAAGATAGGAATAACCAAATGATCTATAAAACGATAAAAATATCCATATCTCTGTTTATAATAATTCTCTTATCTGCTCCGGCAGTCATGGCCAATGAAAACTTTGCCAGGGCTAATCGGGCCATGAATAAAGCAGGCTTTACTGAGAACCAAAGATCACAAGTTGAGGAGACGTTAAATTCTGCCCAGAAACACGGGCTTCCCGAGGATGTTATTAGCGATAAATTACAGGAAGGAATCGCAAAAAATGTTGCCCCGGAGAAAATCGTCCACGCAGTAAAACAGATTTCTGCCCGGTATAACCACGCCCATTCACTGGCTAAAGGTCTGGTCAATAATAAGCAGGAAATTGCCCAGTTGGGAAACATTGTCGCTGCTGGGATGGCTGCTGGATTGACCACAAAAGATGCAGAAAAAATCATGGCAGGAATCAAGGCCAAGCACCCCCAGCCCGCAGAATGTTATTCATTGGCAAAAGAGACCATGATGATGGCCAGGGATCTCTCCCGGAGAGGTATTGTATCTGGAAAAACAGCAGAAATCGCTGAAATGGCTTTGCAAAAAAGTCTCAATGCCAAAGAAATGCGTACGGTTCGGGAAGACTTTAATACACAGCAGGGGCGTCACAGCATTGAATCTGTTGCCGGAAGACACGGGTTAACGAGTGGAATGGCTTCCAATGCCTCCGATCATGCTGCAGGGATGGGCTCAGATGTTGGTAGTGGTATGGGTGGCGGCATAGGCTCGGATGTTGGTAGTGGT
>QMMS01000688.1 GCA_003647375.1 Deltaproteobacteria bacterium | reverse complement strand
TGGGCAACTTCATTTTCAATTCTATAAGAAATCTTGTCCATATTCCCTCTTTTCTGTATAATATCAGCTATGTGGTGACGTTAAAAAGCGGTTAGTTCCTAAAAGACTGTCACAAATGCAATATAGTGTCAAATTTCTGGAATACTTTTGATATTGTTCAATAAATATGACCGGGACTATTGTCGGAGCATAACCGTAGTCCACAGTTTTGCAGTATTTGTTTCTTATCTGGGATTTTCTTAAAGCTTTAAAATCTATTTCCGCAGATGTTCCCGCATAAACCCAGCGACTTCATTGATAGCTTCGAGTGCTTCAGGCAACATTATCGTAAAAAAATGCCAAACATGGCACATACCCTCAGCTGCGTTTAAGGTGACTTCAATACCGGCTTTCCTAGCGTGGTCAACCAGTCGGGTTGCATCATCGAGTAAGATCTCTGACGTACCAACATGAATTAGCATTGGCGGCAAATCCACTAAATCAGCATACAAAGGTGATGCAAGAGGGGTCCGAGGGTCGGTATCATCCATATAGGCTTCGACCATTTCAATTAAGCCTTCTTTCGTAACCATCGGGTCAATCTCTGCCTTAGAAATCACGGAATCGCCGGTTATCGCCAAATCCACCCAAGGAGAAATCAACACTGCTGCTAAAAAGCATGCTGGTATCCTAATAAAGGGAATAAAACCATATGCAGGACCTGGCTCAGCAATTCCCTGGGACCGATTCGGGACAATGGAATTAGGGCAAGTCCTTGATCCTAGGGGGCCTCATGTTGGATCAGGAGGTTCTCCGACATATTTTGCATTACGTCCGCTTAATGTGTTTCCCAAACACTTAAAACGCATGGGTGTGCCTGATGCGGCATTTGACCGGATTATTGGGAAAAAGTGTGACCGGCTGAATGTAGGTAGACTGCTGAGATATTCTCATGCTTGGTTCGCAACCCTTGGTTCTTTGGGGATATGTGCCAGAGGCCAGGTAAATCGATTCTACAGTGCAGATATTTGTGCTGAAGCCTACGAGTCTGCCACCGGTATTCCCACAACCAAACAAGATCTTGCTGAACGAGCAAATCGAATTTGGAAAGAACTGCGAGATCTAAATATAAGAGAAGGTTTGGATGATTCTTATGAAACTTTCCCTGAAGAATGGTTCGGTGAAAAAGGGTTTAAAGATTACATTACAGGCAAGCCTTTAACCATTGATCAGGCAAAGAAGATGAAGTTGGATTATTATAAGGAGTGGGGGTGGGAAACGTAACAGAATCGTGTGTGATTGGACGGCCTATTTGCTTTCATCAGGACAGTCGATGGTCACGGAGCATTCCCCGGATTCCCCGCTGAATACGGTAATGCCCTCATCCCCGGAACTGATGGGATTGTCCAGGTATAAAACATCCTCATCCGTAAAGCAGGCGCTGCTGAGATAGTTCAGAATGTTCTCTTCGCCCCTGATGATATCATAGCTGTCAGGGCTCTTGGACACCAAGACCGGAATGGTGTCGATATCCAGGAGTTCGAGCATGCGGCGGTTGGTCTGCGGTGTAAAGGTGTCGATGCGCTCGATGCCTTCGAGGTTCAGCGCAGCGATGTCGTCAATGGGGTTGAGATACAGGTCACAGCTGTTACATTGGTTTAGGCTTTGAATGACCTTCTGGCAATGGGGGCAGGTCGATGAAAAAATCAGATAGACCTCCTTGGTGGGGGCGGAGCAGGAACGGACGCCCCAGGCCGCAGCCTTCAATGAAAAACTGTCTGGTCGGCCTCCGATAGGTGCGAAGCTCAAAATTGAGAATGAAAACAGAATCACCGTCAGTGCCGTCAATCCCCAAACGGCTTGACGAAGGCCGTAGAGGATATTCAGGGCCAGCACACAGGTAAATATCACCAGGCAATAAGCGCAAAAGGTCTGTACCACAAATACCTGATATGCTAAAAGCGATGCATCGAAAACCAGGCCGCTCAGCAGCAGGAGCCCAGTGGGGTCAATACTGAAAAAGGTTTTGCCTTTCAAGGTTTTCAGGGACCAGAATATTGCCTGGAAGAAGATGAGACCCAGCAAATTCATCCACAGGGGCGGGATAAGGGTCAGACTCACCACCACCTGGCATCCCTGGGTGGGGCAGTAGCCGGATCCAGAATACAAGGTGATGATGGTTTGAAGGGCAACGCCGATGCTGGCGATGAGGGCAATGATGCGCATACAATCGATCCTTACGTAAACCAATACGACTTCGCCCTTGTCGCCTTGGCTCTGAAGCCCTCAGGCTTTTGCAACATTAGGGTCAATTAAAAGTAGGTGTTTTGATATCACCCACTGCCATTGTATGCAAGGTTTGATATGAGCTTCGACAGGGAGGATGTATGCCTTTCATAAAACTGAACAATCACAACATCTATTATGAAACCCATGGTTCGGGGGAAACCATCGTTTTGTTGCACAACGGCTTTTCGTGCACCAAAATGTGGGAGGGGATCTACCCCCGGTTGGTGAAAGCGGGCTATCGCATCCTGATGTATGACCGCAGGGGCTACGGCCAATCCGACGAAGGGGAGGATTTCGA
>QMMS01000687.1 GCA_003647375.1 Deltaproteobacteria bacterium | reverse complement strand
CCAAATAAAGCATATTGCTTTCTACCTATCTTTTCATTTAACATACTAATTATTTCCCTGTATACTTTTAATAATTCTTCATCTTCTAATATAACTCTCATACTATTCTCCTATTTTCTTTTTGTTTAGCATATCCGCTAATTCAAATGCGGGTGTCTTGGCTTCATTGTTGTACGTTTCCTCTTCTTCTAATCTAGCTGCTGCAGCTCTGTCGCGTTCAATTTCTTTGTTCTCGGCTTGTTTCTTTCTTACGGCTTCTGTTTCTTTGTGTTTACCAAATGTCTGTTGTAAATCTCCAAATACCATTGCATACAAATACTTAAAGTTATGCTTATCTGTACCTTCATGTTTCATCCAGTTACCAAATCCTATTATCCAATGCTTAAATACAGTCTCTTCCTTAAATCTAGTATCATTAAATAACTTACTAATATCTTCAATCTGAAAGCTATTTAAGTGTTGTTTCTTAATCTCAGCATACTTAACTGCAATTCTATTTATACTTCCTTCTTCATGGTACTTTTTCTTAACTTCAAACTTATGGCCTAATACTTCAGTGTCTCCCTTTATTCTTTCTCTAGCAACTCTCTCATGAAAGTAGCAGTTGTTAGCATCAAGGGTAAACTTCTTCATTACTTCTTCATCAAAATCTCCGGTAATATGTATAATCTGTTCTTTAGTTAAACTACCAACTTCATAGTTATAACATAACAGCTTAATATATTTACCTACTTGTTCATTAGAAAAAAACTCAGATCCAATTAAGAAATGTGAAGGATAGAAAGTAAATCCTCTCTTTTTACTCATAACTCTCCTTGTTAATTCTCAACGTCTTTCAGTTGAGCTTGTTTAATTAAATAAAAAAAGGGCTATCGTGAGATAACCCCTTCATTGTGTATTCAATACTTCTTCAATTTATCCATCGTGAGATATGTTTTGTGATACGTCATATATACATCATTATTGAGGGCAATGTGTCTTGGAGTCAATTGTTCCCGATCCCTTCACCGGGCCTAAAGAATATACAAAAGTAGTAGTAATAATTAAATATCAATTTCTATATAGTTGGGCCATCCTAATTTCATTAAAAAATTTAGCGCCGACGGGATTCGAACCCGCAATCTCTGGCTTATGGGGCCAACGAGAAACCTTTTCTCCACGGCGCAGAATTGTATCTTAATTTAACAATATTTTACTTAAAGCTAAAGTCTTATTTGGTTTCCCAAGTATGTCTTTAGAGTCCCCTATAGCCGCTGTCATGGCATTATAAAAGTTATACATACTACAACCATCATTTGCATAATAAATGCTCTTAGGATCGTCTATATACTTAACTCCGGTAGTTATATGGTTCAAACCAATCGAAGTTCTTCCTTGTCTTACTAATTCCCCAACTCTATCATTAATTCCAGAATCAGTTAAAGTAGTAGTAGTCAATCTTTCATGCATCTTAGCATATTCTTCAGCTTGTTTCTCTTTACCTTGTCCGTAAACCATTAATTTATCAAGTAACGCAGTTCTATCAGCTAATACGTCTTGTGTAAATATTTCACTGGCATTAAATATGCATAAGTTCATACATGTCTGTACATCTTGTCCAGTGTAAATCTTAATAATTGGCTTACCTATATCTAAAGCGACCATCATTCCTATTGTACTTAAATATCCGGGTAATCCATCAGTTGGGCCAAAGTCTACTTTAACTCCAAACCTTGGGTATGCAATATTTTTACTATCATCTTTATTAACATTCGCAACTTCATTCTGGTAATCAACTGTTATTGGTTCACCGTTAATTGCTAATACATCTAAGAATGGTTCTACTAAAGCTCTAGGACTCATAAACTCCATTTCATTCTTAATGTAACGTTTACTGTCTAATAACTCTTCTAGTTGTAACATTTACTTCTCCTTTTAATTTATAATAAACAAAACAAACAAAGAACAGCACCAAAAAGGCTACTGCTCTTCAAGGAGAACTTATAGATTATTTAAGTAATTAAATCTTCTGTTTAGTTCTTCAATAATAGTATTCGTATTATCAACTTTAGTTAACTTAACTCTATACTTACGAGCAAATGATCTAATTGACTCAGTTTAATTGCTTGCATCTGTTTCCCCTTGTTTTAGTTGACTAAATTCTTCTTGTGTTAATTCTGTAAAAGAAGTAGTAGTTAGTTCTTTAGCTTTCTCTCCACTAACAAATGCCTCTACTGCTTCTACTTTTCTTTGTTCTTCTACAAGTTCTCTCTCTTTATCTTCAAATGACTTTCTCATAGCTACTGCTGCTTCTGATAAAAACTCTCTAACTTCCCCCGGTGTTGCTGGGAATATGTCAATGTTTTTCTCTCCATTATACAGAACTGATTCAGATTCTATTCTATTGTAAGCTCTTTTATAAATTGATAATTGTACGTAAGATTTCTCTCCGGTATTTATCAAGTCAGTTACAACTCCATAATATAACTCCGGGTTATTATTATAGTCTGTTTTAACTACTTTAATAGTATTCCCAACTACTAACTCTGTAATCTTAATTACATTAGCCGATGATTGAATAAGTGTTTTAGT
>QMMS01000686.1 GCA_003647375.1 Deltaproteobacteria bacterium | reverse complement strand
CTGCTCAAGAAATAATTTCATTTCCTGCTCAACCAATTTAATGGCTTCCTCAGTTGAACTTTTCTTAGTAGTAAAACTAAACTGGTAAGGACCCTGTGCATGCATAGGAACAAGGTGACTACCAATACTATAGGTCAAACCTCTTTTTACCCGAACTTCTTTCATTAATCGAGAGCTAAAACCACTACCACCTAGAATATGATTAGCGATATAAAGAGCATATAAATCCTTATCCCCACGTTTTAAAACCGGTTGACCCATCAATACGGTTGTTTGTGTAGATGGATGGTTTTCTCTTACGACGATAGGCTTCGACTGTTGCAGAGCATCTGGTAAACCAGCAGATTTTTCACCTACAGGCATAGCAGTTGCAATTTTTTCTGCATAGTCATGAGCCTGAGCTTCACTTAAATTTCCAACAATCGCTAAAACGACATTTTTTGCCACATAATATTGCTGATAATAATTAATTAAATCTTTTTGTTTGATTGCCTGCAGGCTTTCCCTGGTCCCTGTGGGGGGTGTACCATAGGGGTGCTTACTATAGAGTGACTCATAAAAATAACGTGAGGCTTTTTTAGAAGGTGTTTGATCTTCAAAGTCCAGAGCCTGTAACATAATGGCCTTTTCTCTTTGCAATGCCTCGTCCGGAAAGTTGGCTGCCGATAAGATATGAGTCAATAAATCAACAGCATCATTTTTCTGTTGCTCATAACTTAGGGTGCGAATATTCAAAATGGCCATATCACGATAACTACCATTGCCATAAACAACACCCAAACTGGCAAATTGTTCTGCAATTGAATTCGCATCTAATTTTTCAGTGCCCTCAAAAATTAAACCATTGCTCAATTTGGCCAGACCAGCCAGAACAATACCTTTTTCTGACTTAAAGCTCCCATCTCTGGCAGCACCTGCATCAAAAATCAGTCTAAAATCTATCATTGGTAAAGTATCTGCCTGCTGAAACAGAACTTTCATACCATTAGTGGTATGCCATTGGATAATTTTACCTACCTGAACTCTATCTTTAGCATAACTATAGTTCGTCAATAAAGGAAATATCAGACAGACAAACAGACTTATATTTTTCAAATTAATACTCATTATAATTGACTCCCCTGACTATTCTGATCTTTCTTCTCAATCGGCTTAAGCTCAGCAATAGTCAATGTAGCAGGAATAAAATATTTCTTGGCAACCTGTTGAATTTGCTCTGCTGTGACAGCCTTAATATGATCAACATATTGCTGTTCAATTCGCCAGCCAATACCTACTGTTTCGGCTGCACCTATTTTCATTGCCTGATAAAACATAGAATCCTGCTCATAAACTGCTGAAGATATCACCTGTGCTTTCACTCTTAGCAGTTCATCATCACTGATCAGAGTCGTTTTTATTTTTTCCAGCTCTGCCAATAATGCCTGTTCCAGCTGAGCTGTTGTTTTGCCTTTTGCCGGTACGCCATCTAATAAGAAAAGCGTCTGCATTCTTGAATCCATGGAATAACCCGCTCCGGCAGAAGTCGCAATTTTACTACCTCTAATCAGATTTTTACTGATACGGGCACTGTCTCCACCATCCAAAATTCCCGCTAAAACATCCAAAGCATAGGGTTCCCACTTTTCTTCTGCGGTATTGATGACCGGTACTTTATATCCCATAATAAAATAAGGCAGCTTGGCTACTAACTCCATTTGAATGCGCTTAGCCCCTTTTTGTTCACGTTCAACTCTGGGCTTGGTTTGCTTAATATCAAATGGTTTGAGTGGTGCAAAATATTGTTCTGCCAACTGAAAAACAGCTTCTGGTTCTACATCACCCACCACTACCACTGTGGCATTATTAGGTGCATAATAACGTTGATACCATAGGCTTAAATCTTCGACAGTCATATTTTTCAGATCATCCATCCAACCAATAGTAGGGTTGTGATAGCCGCTATTATCAAAAGCCGTGGCATGAAATTGTTCATAAGTTAAAGACTGTGGTTTATCATCCGTACGCCAGCGACGTTCTTCCATCACCACCATAAGTTCTTTTTTAAATTCATCTGGCGGTAATAATAAGCCTCTCATACGATCAGCTTCCAACTCAAAACTCACCTTAAGTCGGCTTTTTTCCAGCTTCTGGTAATATGCGGTATAGTCGGAGGAGGTAAAAGCATTATCTTCTCCACCATTACGGGAAATTATTTTATTAAATTCTCCCGTAGGATATTTTTCAGTCCCCTTAAACATCATATGTTCTAATACATGAGACACCCCCGTTGTACCACCACTTTCATAACTGGCTCCTACTTTGTACCAAACCTGAGAAATCACTACCGGGGCACGATGATCGGGCTTAACAATGACTTTCAGTCCATTAGCCAAGGTTTTTTCACTAACCTGATTATTCTGAGGCATTGTTTTTGCCATTAATGGGTTAAGTCCACAACTCAGGATTATTCCACCCAATACACTGACTAAAAATTTAATTTTCAAAGATTTTTTCCTGTTTTTATCGATATTACGACACTTAATATAAAGATTCTCATGTAATACATCATATTTTTGTAGGTTTATGGTG
>QMMS01000685.1 GCA_003647375.1 Deltaproteobacteria bacterium | reverse complement strand
ACTATTTGAAAAAGTCTAATGCTATGGGGAAAACTCCTGTCCAAAGATTGAAAAAACTTAATGTTCAGGCTTACGACCTTTATAAAAAACACAATATTGATTTAGAAAAAGATCTGCTTGAAATTAATGTTTTGCCGCAGCATAATAATGGTGGTGTTCACGTTAATAAATGGTGGGAATCTAACATTAAACATCTTTTTGTCATTGGTGAGTGTGCAGGTACTCATGGTGTTTATCGACCGGGAGGTGCGGCGTTGAATTCCGGGCAGGTTGGCGGTATGAGAGCGGCATATTTTATAAAAAATAATTATTTAGGAAACAAAAATAAAAATAAAAAAGCAGTTAAGAATCTTATAAAAGAAAAAGTTAAAAATTCTGAAAAGTTTGATGATACAGAAACCAAGAAGAATTTATTAGAATTGCAAAATAATAATTTAAAATATTTAAAGAGCTTTCTCAAAGAAGATTATAAACATTATTACCAGTTTCTCAACCGTATGGAAGCACCATAAGGCCCTTTATTTCGACACGTATTGAACTTTCATCCGAATACGCTGGAGATACTATGAAAGGAATTATTTTAGCTGGCGGATCAGGTACACGCCTGTATCCGATAACCCGGGTTGTGAGCAAGCAGCTCCTGCCTGTTTACGACAAACCCATGATATACTACCCGCTATCCGTTCTCATGCTTGCAGGGATTCGTGACATCCTGATCATATCAACGCCTGCAGACCTGCCCCTCTTCCAGAAGCTCCTGGGCGACGGTTCTCATCTGGGTATGAATTTTTCCTACAAAGAACAACCGCGTCCGGAGGGGCTTGCTCAAGCCTTTGTTATCGGCAAACAATTCATTGCAGGTGACAACGTCTGCCTCATTCTGGGTGACAATATTTTTCAGGGCCACAACCTGCCAACAATTCTGAAAAAAGCCATGGCCATTGAAAAGGGGGGGCGAATTTTCGGTTACCGGGTGAGCGATCCTAAGCGCTATGGTGTTGTCGAGTTCGACAGCGAAAAGAACGTCATCGGCATAGAGGAAAAGCCCGAACACCCCAAATCCAGCTATGCTGTACCCGGACTTTACGTTTACGACAACGACGTAATCAAGATTGCCGATGAACTCAAACCGTCCGCGCGCGGGGAGCTTGAGATAACGGATGTCAATATGGTTTACCTGAAACAAGGCCTGTTGAAAGTTGAATTGATCGGACGCGGGTTTGCATGGCTGGACACCGGTACGGATGAAGCCCTGCAGCAGGCAGCCAGCTTTATTCAGGCTATCCAGGACCGCCAGGGGGTCCGGATTTCGTGTGTCGAGGAAATTGCTTACCGTCTCGGCTATATCGACAGCGAACAACTGCAGGAGATTGCCGCCCCGATGCTGAAAAATTCCTATGGCCGTTATCTGATGGAAATCATAAAAGAGAAAGAAGACCGCGTCAATATTCGCGCATAAAAAAGCCACAAAGACCCAAAGAAGTAGATACCAGGGTCCAGAGGCACTGGTTTCTCCCTGGAAGGGAGTATTTATTTCATAACACAAAGTGACTAAAGTGCGCTAAAGTGACCTAAAGTGTCTAAAGTTAAGGAATTCTATCTATTTTATTATTAAAGACAGAGCGAAGCGATTCAGCAACTTTAGATCACTCAAAACTTCGGGTCATTTTTTCGGCAAAGCCTAATGGCTCTGACCTGGCCAAGGACCAGGTTTTTAATACTGGAATAAATCTCTTCGTGCCTTTAATGTTCGAAAATTATTCTTTGAGCCTTTGTGTCTTCGTGGCTATTTTTTTTACTAACGCTCTATGGTAACGCTGTTCACCACCACGGGCTCGGCAGGTTTGTCCATGGTCCCGGTCTTGACGGAACCGATCTCGCTGACCACATCCATCCCTTTGGTCACCTTGCCGAATACCGAATGGCGGTCATCCAGGTGAGGTGTAGGTCCCAGGGTAATGAAAAACTGGCTTCCATTGGTCCCGGGACCGGCATTGGCCATGGAAAGCACGCCTCCATCCGAATGCCGGAGGGAGCTGTCGAATTCGTCTTTGAAACGATATCCAGGTCCGCCGGTTCCTGTGCCCAGAGGACAGCCCCCCTGAATCATGAATCCTTCGATGACCCGGTGGAAGGAGAGGCCGTCATAAAAATTCCCTTTGCGGTCTGTATTCTGCCGCCCCTCCGCCAGATTAATGAAATTCCACACGGTTTCCGGGCATTCCTGGGCATAAAGCTCTGCTTCAAACGTCCCCTTATTGGTTTCGAACACTGCGGTTACCCTGTCGACATCTTCCTTGTAATCACTCTTGGTATACGCCATTGGATCCTCCCTTGAAAAATGGTCATGCCTTGCTGCCGGCATCAATGGTTTCGGCAGCGATGCTGTTGTCAAAACAATATGCAGATGATAATCAAGCAATCCAAGATGTCAACTCGGGCCATAAAATTTCTAACGAGGCAAACCACTGCCTTTGAGGTCATCAAATACGACCACGACCGCAAGGGAGCCGTGTATGCGGCACAGACCGTGGGGTTCCCCCTGGAATGCACCATAAAAACCCTGGTCGTCACGT
>QMMS01000684.1 GCA_003647375.1 Deltaproteobacteria bacterium | reverse complement strand
TCCTGCGACCCGCTTCCTATCCGCGAGCCCCGATGGTATGAACGCCACAGGCGAAAGTGATTTGATCAACTACATCGAGATGCTGCAAGGTATGCAGACTGACATATTTGAGGCACGGCTCGCCCTGGTTGACCAATTACTGAGTAGACACTACGGCATACCCGAGGAAGATTTCAAGTATACATGGGGTTGTATCTTTCCTGAGTCCACTGCACAGAAAGCCGTGCGGCAAAAGGATTCAGCAGAATGGATCTGCAAGCTGGCTGACTCTGGAGTTATCTCCCGGGAAAGCGGCCTCGACGAAGCCAAGCGAATGGATCTTGTGTCGAAAGATGCCAAGGTCGGTGAAGCACCCAAACCAGCAGCTGCGGCCCCGGCCAAGAAGCCTGCTGCCAAGAAGTAAGGAGACAGTATGACAATAGTTCTTGAAGATCGTATCAGTGTCCCTACCGAAAGGCAGTTCACTGACGCGGGACAGATGATTGTACCATGCAAGTTCGCACGAACAGGAACTCAAGTCTACACTGCAGCCCAGCTCCAGTTAGATGGTGACCCTACGCGGCTTGTAACAGTTCACCGGGAAGCTAAGGATGTATTCGCCAAGGATTCTATGGCGAGCTTCCGGTCCGCACCCGTTACACAAGGGCACCCGAAAAGTGGCCTAGTCACAGCTGACACCGCTGCCAAGTTGCAGGTCGGGATGTTAGAGGGCCTTCCGGTCCGTGACGATGATACATTATCCGGTACTCTGGTAATCACTCACCAGGATGCTATCGACTCAATCGAGGATGGTCAACGAGAACTAAGCGCCGGGTACACCTGCAACATTGATACTGTTGTAACTGATGGTGAGCCCACTTATTACCAGCGCGATATCCGTGCCAACCACATTGCGATTGTACCACGAGGCCGAGCCGGCTCCGTGTGCAGCATCGCTGATGAAGAGGTTACTATGACACCTGAAGAAAAAGCCGCACAAGAAGCTGCGAAAGTTGCGCTGACTGACGAAGCCGCTGCTAAAGCTGCCGCTGAGAAAGTCTTGGCCGACGAAGCCGCCGAAAAGGAAGCAGCTGAGAAGTTGCTTGCTGATGAGAAAGCAGCTGAAGAATTGCTTGCCGCTGAACCTACGACTGTATCTGTCGAAGATCACTCAGCACTCAAAGCAGACCTCGAAGCCCTGCAAGCTAAGTTTGACGCCGCTGAAGAAGCCGCCTCTGCTAAGCTCGCCCTCGCTGATGCCGCACTGGTTGACGCTGTTGAAGAGCGCGTTACTGTTGTCCTGTCCGCACTGGACCTGACTGAGATCGCCCTCGCTGACTTCGCTGGTAAATCCGTTCAAGAAATTAAGGCCATGGTCGTTGCTGATGTTAAGCCCGAGCTGAGCCTAGAAGATCGTAGCGACTCTTATGTTGCTGCCCGTTTTGATATCCTGGCTGAAGAAGCTGGTGATGGAGAAACTCCTATGGGACGTTTGCTGGCTGACAATGCCTCAGCATCCCACGTAGAGGTCAAGCCCAGCACTGTAGTTGCAGATGCTCGCGCTGCCATGATCGCTCGTACAACCAAGGCTAGTAAGTAAGCTAGCTACCCGCAGTTCAATCAAGGAAACTTCAAATGACTGTTCAAAACTTTAACATCTACACAGCTCGTGGGTACGCTGGCGACCTATGTGATAACGGCCCTATCGTTTCTATCACTGGCGTAGTCGAAGCTGCCACCCTGGAAGTCGGTATTGCTGTAAAGCGCGGCACCGTTGCTACTAACCCTAAGCACGTTCTTCTCGATGCTGATGGCGGAAACATTTATGGTATCGTTCGGCGTGAATTGGCTCTCGAAGCTAAGAACCGTCCTTCTGATGGCGTTGTTGAATTCGTTAAGACTGAAAGCGCATCTATCCTGCGTCAAGGTTACATCTACGTTGAGCTGACTACAACTGCTGCCACTGCTGGCGACAAGTTGTACGTTACTGCTGCTGGCGTATTCTCTGGTTCCACTGGTACTGTTACAACTAACGTAACAGCCGAGCAGTCTGGTGCAGCTGGCGACATCATCAAAGCCCGAATCGACATCCTCTAATTGTCAAGCTTCCCTAGCCCATAACGGCTAGGGCAACCTCTACAAGGAATTATCCATGAAGACTGTAACTATCCCTTTAAACGACGAAGCTGGCCTGCCTACTGGCAAGACTGAAGATGTCGTAATGAGCACTGCCGTTTGTGCATTGGTTGACTCCGGTTTGCTGATGAACGATAGCGAAGGTGTATTCTTTCAACGCCAGCTTGAGTATATCCAAGCTCAAAGCTTTGACGTACTTTACCCTGACCTGATGGCTCGTGAAGTATTCGCCCTGAACACTGAAGGCGGCGAAGGCATCAACACTATCACTTACCGTAGCTATGACAAGCGCGGCGAGACTGCAATCATCGCTGGTAAAGCGACTGACCTGCCTCGTGGCGACATCGACGGTAAAGAGTACAGCATCTCTGTACGTACCCTCGGTAACGCTTACGGCTACAGCCGTCAAGAACTCGCTGCTTCTAAACTGACTGGCCTTCCTTTGGATGCCCGTAAAGCTGAAGC
>QMMS01000683.1 GCA_003647375.1 Deltaproteobacteria bacterium | reverse complement strand
CGGACACCATGGGATAATAGATGACTTTCCAATTTTCCCGCCACATTCTCGTGCACCAGTCGGCATCTTCCCAGTACATGAAAAATCTTTCGTCCATCAATCCGACCTTTTCGATGGCCGCTCTTCTTACGACCATGCAGGCCCCGGACACCCAATCCACCTTAACGGGGAATTTTACATGTCTGGAGTGGGTCAAGATATTTGCCCGGGATATCCGATTATTTGGAAACAGTCGTGTCAGCAGTGATGTTCGGCCGAAAAGGCCTGTCAGTGTGTTGGGAAACGATCTCGCGGAACCCTGGACGCTTCCATCCGAGTTAAGTATTTTTGGCCCCACGATACCCACATCCGTGTTGCTGTTCATGTAGCTGACAACCGATTCAAAAAAGCCCGGCGTTACATGTGCGTCCGGGTTTATTAGAACGACATAAGGCGCGCTGCCCTGCCTCAAAGCTTGATTCACGGCTGCCGCAAAACCCAGGTTTTTCTTGTTTAAGGAAAAATTTGCCTCGGGATACAAGGTCACAACCCGATGGATGTCGTCGGACGAATGGTTGTCAACAACATAGAAGGTGATGGGGAAACTGTCAGCCGATGCCTTTATGCTCTCAATACACTTTTCCAGGTGACTGCTGCTGTTGTAATTGACGATGATGATGTCGATGCTGTCTCTATGGATACTTTTATTCGACTTCATTTTTCCTGTTTTGGAGTGCTGTATGACGGTCGTCAGTGGCCAGAAAGGCCAAGATAATGGAGAGGCACGGCATGGAATGTGTGTCCAGCCACTCGGACAGGCAACAGGTTTGCACCGGAGTAAAAAACAACACCGCGGCGCATTTTTCCCCTGGCGTAATCTGCCAAGTGGACAAGACCGCGAAAGTCTTCGAGTTTGATGGTCGCTGAAGCTTTTATCTCCACGCCCACAACCTCACCGGCACTGTTTTCCACCACTACATCCACCTCATTTCCGGCACGATCCCTGAAATGCCAAAAACGATAGTCATCTTCAGCCCAGACGGCCTGTTTGAAAAATTCCGTTACCACCAAGGTTTCCAGCAGCGCTCCGTAGAACCGGGACGTGTGCAGCGAGCCTGGCTTATTTTGTCCCAGAAGATGACAGGCCAATCCCGTGTCCAGAAAGTGGAGCTTGGGCATCCCGACCACTCCCCGTTTAGCGGTATTGCGGACATACGGTTCCAGTCGATGAAGAATAAACATCAGTTCCAGGACTTCCATGTAGCGCTTGACCGTTTTGTCATCTTGTCGCAGATTTCTTGAAATGGCTGCATACTTAACCAGATTTCCCGACAAGCCTGCCAGATAGCGGATCAGTGCATCCAGTTTTGAATAGTAGTCGCCTTTGGCAGCATGCATGCTTTCAAAATCTTTCAAGAGGCGTCCGGAAATATACGAAGCAAACCAGACGCTGCGCGATCGTGGGCTTTTGCTTTGAATTTCAGGATATCCTCCATGTATCAACGCGTTGGCTATGGTTTTCCGGTCCAGTGCTTTAGCGGCATGAACGGGGAGCTTTTTTTCAAACAGCCCGTCCAGTAATCTGCAGCGATTGCCATGGATTTCTTCCTGGGAAAGAGGAAACAACTCAATTCTGGCCATATGACCCGGCAAAGCCTCTTGGGTTTTGGCCGATTTGAATACGTCCGCTGAACCGGTGAGTAGAAATAAACCCTTTTTAACCGGCCCGGCACTGTCGGAAATCTGCTTCACCGCCCGAATTAATTCCGGCGCCAGTTGAAATTCATCAAGAACCATTGGTGTCGACAATGCGCCCAGCAAACCCTGTGGATCGGTTCTGGCGGCCAACAGCAGCGCGGTGTCATCCAAAGTATAGTAGGCCAGACCGGTCTCGCGGGCAATTGACATGGCGAGTGTACTTTTACCGGCCTGACGCGGACCGATGAGATAGACAATACGAAAATCTTTGAGAAGCTGGACAATGCGTTTTTTTGAAAACCGTTGATACATAAAGTCCCTCTGGTGGATATAATCCGAAAAAATTGGTATATAATTCCGAGATATAAAAGGGTATTATCCGAGTTATTAGCATTATATTTCCGAGATATCAAGGATAACCAAGCAGCGGTTGGCAAAAAACCAAAAGATTACTCACGCAAAGGCGCGAAGGCGCAAAGAAGAGCATTATTATAAAAAAATAGTTTGGCGTACTTGGCATCTTGCGTGAGTCATCCTGCCGACCGCCTCATCTTCTGATCTTCTCAACTTCTCACCTTCTATCAGTTTCTCTTCCCACCGTCTCACCATCTGATCTTCTCACCTTCTATCACTTCACCTTCTATTTTTCAGCCTGGCCGCCTGGACTGATCAACAGCAAAAGGTAAAACAACGTTCCGTAGATGATGCCCTGCCGCTTGATGCCCTGTTTTAGAATCGATCGAATTCGTTCCACTCTCCCCGTTTCAAGGCAATCGGCATACGCGTTGATGCACGACAGCGATTCCCGGTGCAGTCCGGGTTTACGGCCTTGAATTCTTTTGCGGAGCTGTTGGGCCTGGCCGATACTGCGGCGAAAGTTTGTATTTCCTGTCTGCCAGCGGGCTT
>QMMS01000682.1 GCA_003647375.1 Deltaproteobacteria bacterium | reverse complement strand
CCGATCAAATCGTCTGGATCAGCCTGGGCACCTTCCGCTTCATGCCGGATCTGAAAGACCTGGTGGCGGCGCGGTTTCAGCGCTCCACCATCGTCTACGGAGAATTCGTGCGCGGGCTGGACGACAAGATGCGCTACTTCAAGCCGCTGCGCATCGACCTGTACAGGGACGTGGCGGAATGGATCCGGCGATACGCCCCTGATGTCTGCCTGTATTTTTGCATGGAGTCCGAAGAGGTCTGGCAGCGGGTCTTCGGCTTTTCCCCGTCCCAATACGGCGGGCTGCCGGCGATGCTCGACAGGGCGGCCAAGGCGCACTGCGACCTGGAACCCGAGGTTCGTCCCGGGATCATGGCAAATGAAGCCGCTGGCAGCTGACGGGACTCGTTTCGCGAGTTGTCTATTATCGGTTACAAATTGGCCGTATTTTTACGTGTCCCTGGAAATTTTCCGGAAGCCTTCAGCCGTTCGACACGGATAACTGGCAATAGAAGGAAAAATGAGAAAGGCAGGCCGCGGCGGCCTTCTGGCCGCCTGGATAGTGGTTTTCTGGACTCTGGCCACCCTCGGCGCCGGAGTGGACCGTGCCGGCTTCCAGGCAGTAGTCCAGTGGGTGGCTGACGGCGACACCGTGATTTTGCAAGATGGCCGCCGGTTGCGCTACGTGGGCATCAACTGCCCGGAAACGGCCCACGGCGGAGCCCCGGCGGAACCCTTCGGCGCCGCGGCCCGCCGCCTGAACCAAAAGCTGGTGAGCGGTCGGACGATCCGCTGCGTTCCCGCTGGCTACGATCGCTACGGCCGCCTGCTGGGGGCGGTGTTCCTGGCCGACGGCACCTTCGTCAACCAGGCGCTGCTGGCCGCCGGCCTGGGGTACGTCCTGCCCGGCAAGGAGAGCGAGCCCTTTGCCGAGCGGCTGCTTTCGGCCCAGCGCCGGGCCATGGCCTCGGGGCAGGGGATCTGGGCCCACCTCGACCGCCGATCGCGGCCGCTGACGGGCAACCGCCGATCGAAACGGTTTCACCGCAACGACGGTCCGGACGCCAAACAAATCGGGAAACGCCACCGCGTGGCGTTTCCCGATTATCATGAAGCCTTCGCCGCCGGCTACGCCCCCTGCCGGCGTTGTTTTCCCCGGCTGGAGACGCTCTTTACTCCTGCTGCTTCTTGACCTCCTCGATCACCTTCTGGGCCAAGTGGGCCGGCACTTCGTCGTAGTGGGAAAATTCCATGGTATAAACCCCGCGGCCGCCTGTCATGGAGTTCAGGTCCGGCGCGTAGGTGAGAAATTCCGCCAAGGGCACCTCGGCCCGGATCACTTGGTTTTTGCCAGCGTTGTCCATTCCCTGAACCCGTCCGCGGCGGCTGTTGAGGTCGCCCATGATGTCGCCCATGAACTCTTCGGGGGTGGTGACCGTCACCTTCATGATCGGTTCCAGCAGGACCGGATCGGCCTCCTCGGCGGCCTTCTTGAAGGCCAGGGAGCCGGCGATCTTGAAGGCCATCTCCGAGGAATCGACCGCGTGGTAAGAGCCGAAATCCAGCGTCGCCTTGAAATCGATGCACGGGAACCCGGCCAGCACGCCGCGCTGGGCTGCCTCGATAATCCCTTTTTCCACCGCCGGGATGTAGGTCTTGGGAATCACGCCGCCCACGATGGCGTCCACGAACTCGAAGCCGCCGCCCCGGGGCAGGGGCTCGAAGACCACCCAGCAGTCGCCGAACTGGCCGTGGCCGCCGGTCTGCTTCTTGTGGCGGCCCTGGACCCGCACCTTCTTCTTGATGGTCTCGCGGTAGGGAATCTTGGGGATATGGAGGGTGACTTCCACGTTGAACTTGCGCCGCATCCGTTCCACGGCGGTCTCGATGTGCACCTGGCCCATGCCCGAGAGCACGATTTCCTTGGTCTCGGCGCGCCGATCCATCTTCAAACCCGGGTCCTCCTCCATCAGGCGCATCAGGGAGGTGTAGATCTTGTCCTCGTCGCCCTTGTTCTTGGCCTCCAGGGCAAAGGAAATCAGGGTCGGCAGCGGTTCGGCGCAGGTGAAGCGCACCTTGCGGCCTTCGTCGCAGAGGGTGTCGCCGGTGGTGGTCTCCTTGAGCTTGGCCACCGCCACGGTGTCCCCCGGACCGGCGCCGGAGAGGGGCTTTTGCTCCTTGCCCATCACGGCCAGCAGCTGGTTGAAGCGCTCCTTGGCACGCTTGTTGGGGTTGTAAAAAGTGCCGTCGCTGCCGAGGCGCCCGGAAACCACCCGGATGATGTTAAGCCGCCCGGCATAAGGGTCCGAAATGGTCTTGAAGACAAAGCCGGCAAAGGGCGCCGCGGGATCCGGATCGAGAGTCACCGGTTCCTCGGTGCTGTCATCCAACGCCTGGCGGGAGCCGCGGTCCAATGGGGAAGGGAAGGCGGCCGCCAGGAAGTCGCACAGCAGGTCGACGCCGATGTTCTGCAGTGCCGAGCCGCAGAGTACCGGAGCGAAAATACGGTTGAGGACCCCGGCGCGCAAGGCCTCGAACAACTCGGCCTCGCTGAGGGTTTCGCCCTCGAGGTATTTTTCCACCAGCCGGTCGTCCGCTTCGGCGATGT
>QMMS01000681.1 GCA_003647375.1 Deltaproteobacteria bacterium | reverse complement strand
TGGTTCCGTTTTTATCGACTGACAGCATGGCATTGTCGATGGATTCGATGATGGTGCGCAACTGCCTGGTAACGATAATATTGTTCTGATGGGCATCGGCTTCAATGGCATTGCTGGCGAGCAGATGACCCATGCGGAGAACAAATTCCAGAAAGCGCCCCTTCCTGCTGAGAAGGTATTCACGCTGCTCTTCGGTCACTGCTACCAGTCCAATGGCGCCCATCACGATATCATGCCCGATGATAGGGCAGCAAATTTCCGCCAACTCCTCGGCGGTTCCGGCCTGAACAGAAGGGTCATAGGTGGGATCGTTGCTGGCGTCCTCTACAATTTCAGCTTGGCTATGGGTGATGACCCTGCCGTACAGATAACCGGCACGGATGTCCCCACCTTCTTCCTTGATGCCTACCCTTTTCTTGAATCGACCGGTTCCGGCGACCACGATCAGGTTTTCATCGATAATGACTGTATCCAGTTCGATGATAGCGGAAATCGCTTCGGCAAGGACCTGTGCATCCGCCTGGATAGCTTTCAGTTTGGAAACTTTTTCGACGTTTATCGGCATATAGTCTGGAGTATAATAAAAATCTTAATAGTGATACTGAAATCTTATTTATGAGACTTGTTTGAATCACCTTATGAATTAATTGTTTAGGTTGGTACGCTTGAAAGTGGGATGAATTTTATCTCATTGTTGAGATAAATGCAACCCGATCTATATCCTAATTTATTTTAATAAATACAGTTGGTTAATTCCGTTTTTTCATTGTGGCACAAAAAATGCTGTACTCTACAGGTTACAGCTGAAAAAGTTAGGTAGACATATTCTGGGATATCAATTATGTTTTCAGACTTGGATATTTCAGGACAACCCCTTTGGGCTGCAATTCGCACCCGGGGGACATTTGGCAATAACAGCTTAAAATATTGGAGGTTATGTGATGATTATGAAACGCTCATTTTATGCTTTATTAGCGGCCACAGTTGCAATGTTTCTATGCGCGGCACCCGCTGCGATTGGGAAAGAGGTTCTCCACGTATACAATTGGTCCGATTATATGGACGAGGGCCCCGGCGGCCCGGTTTCCGTTTTTGAAAAACAGACCAAAATCGATGTGACCTACGATGTTTTCGACAGCAACGAAGTTTTGGAAGCCAAGCTGCTTGCTGGAAAATCCGGCTATGATGTCGTGTTTCCTTCCACCAACTTTATCGGCCGTCAAATCAATGCCGGCGTGTTTCAGAAACTCGACCGCTCTAAGCTGAAGAACTACAAACATCTCGATAAAAATATCCTGAGAGTGCTGGAAGCCGTGGACCCGGGAAATAAATATTCCATCCCTTATATGTGGGGGACCACTGGACTGGGCTACAATGTGAAGAAAGTGCAGGCCGCCTTTGGTGGAAATGCCCCGGTCGACAGTTGGGATATGATTTTCAAGCCGGAAAATGCTGCCAAGTTGAAAGAGTGCGGCCTGGTGATGCTGGATGACCCCAGCGAAATTCTTTCGCTGACGTTGCACTATCTGGGCTTAGACCCCAACAGCCTTGATGCAAAGGACTACAAGGAAAAGGCGCTGCCCCTTTTGAATAGTATCCGTCCGTACATAAAATATTTTCACTCATCTCAGTACATCAACGACCTTGCCAACGGCGACATCTGTGCCGTGATCGGATGGTCGGGCGATATCCTGCAGTCCCGCGACCGTGCGGACGAAGCCGGAGCCGGTGTGGAAGTGGCCTATTCGATCCCCAAGGAAGGCGCGGGGACGTGGTTCGACATGATTGCCATACCGTCGGATGCCGACAATGTGGACAACGCCCATAAATTTCTGGATTTCCTCATGGTGCCTGAGGTGATTGCCGGAATTACCAACTACGTATCCTATCCTAACGGTAATGCCGACGCCTTCCCCTTTATCGACAAGGAAATCCGTGAAGATAAGGCCATCTATCCCTCTGAAGAAACCATGAAGGGGCTGTTTACCATGAAGAATATGCCGCCCAAGGTTTCACGTGTGAGGACCCGGGTTTGGACCCAGTTGAAGACCGGTCAATAATCGGTTGAATAATCACACCCGTCATGCATCTGATGATGCATGACGGGAGATTTTTTTCGTGATCATGCCATTCTGTCAGCAATTCACGGAGCATGAAATAAATATGACCGGTACGCCTGACTGTTTCTAATGAAAGGATAACAATTTGAAAATACTTGTCATCGGCTGTGGGAAGATGGGTTCTGTTATTGCATGGGATTTATGCAGATATGAAGCGGTGGAATCTGTTGGCCTGGTGGATACCTATTCCCCTAGTTTAAAAAGAGCTACGGCCTGGATACAGGATACAAGGGTAACAACCCATTTGTTAGGCAGCAATTTTCGTGAACAGTTGATTGAGCTGATGAAATCCTATGATGTGGGGATTGGTGCCCTGCCAATGATCAAGCAAACCAATCAGCTCATCGAGATGGCCATTGAAGCGAAAATGAACTTTGTTGATATCTACGGAGAATACTACCGGCGGCCGAATGAATCCTATCTTGAGGGGTTTAATATCCCACCTGATATCACCGGTGAAGCATATGGAGAAAT
>QMMS01000680.1 GCA_003647375.1 Deltaproteobacteria bacterium | reverse complement strand
TACCAAACGATCTGTGGCAATCAGATGTCATGCACGGTCCTAAAGTCGATGTGGATGGTAAGATGCGAAAAACCTATCTGATCGCCATCATCGACGATCACAGTCGCCTGATTGTACATGCACGCTTTTACCTGTCGGAAAAACTATCTTTTTATCTTGAGGCCTTTGAAAATGCCATTGCCGCCCGTGGTCTACCCAGAAAGTTATATGTGGATAACGGCGCAGCCTTTCGCAGTAAACACCTTGAATACATCACTGCTTCACTTTCCATAAGCCTGATCCACGCCAAACCCTATATGCCCCAGGGAAAAGGTTATGGAAAGCTAGCCGTTATGTAAAGTTGAGTTGAAAAAACCGCATGAACCGCATGTGGCGTGGTTGAGTTACTTTTCATAATATTCCAATCTGTTTTAAGGCATTTAACCCAAAAAATAGATTGGAGGCTATGAAAATGGAGATGAAACACTTAACTGCGGCAGAACTAATCAAAGTTACAAAGGATGAATTGGTTAAAACAGGTTTTACAAATCTCACATTGAAAGGAATTGAACGGGTTTGGATTAATCTGGAAAAATATCTGAATGGCAGAGATATTAATCATTTTTCGTCGGATCTTGGAATGACCTTTCTGAAGGAAAGGTATCACTTCACGGAGACATCAAAGCTCTCATCCATCAATCAGCGTAGATTACGAGCAATACAGTTGCTTGCTGATTTTCAAACCCATCAAAGGATACTGATCCGAAGAAAGCAAAAGAGATATGAATTTGCACAACCCTTTGAAAAGATTTTCGTTGAATTCATGGACTTTAGGAAGAACGCAGGGATTTCAAGCAAAACACTTGAATCGTATATCATCTATTTGGAAAGGTTCTCCCAATATTTATTCAACCATGAAGTAAACCACGTGACTGAGATAGAAGTAGAGCAAATTTATGGATTTATTCAATCTTCTGCCGCAGTTTATTCCACTTCCACGATTTATTGCACATGCTGTCTGTTGCGTGTTTTATTCCGGTATTTATTTAACCAGAAAGTGATTACCGAAGATTTATCGATCGCCGTTCCCAGCATAAAATGTAGTAAGAAATCCAAAATCCCTTCTGCGTACTCACAAGAAGAAATCCAGCAATTGCTTCAGTGTGTTGATCGGGGCAACCCAAAAGGAAAGCGAGATTACGCCATATTATTAATCGCTATCCGGCTTGGGATACGTGCTTCGGATATTTGCAAGTTGGCATTTGATAATTTCAAATGGGAATCCAACACCATTGAATTTAAACAAAACAAAACTGGTGATACGATTGTTTTGCCACTTTTAAATGATGTTGGTGAAGCGGTGATTGATTACATCAAATATGGTCGCCCCTCTGTGGAAACGGATAAGGTTTTTCTGCGTTTGTTTGCGCCCATTGGTCAGATGAAAGCTCCCACTCTGCATAGCATTGTTACCCACTATATGAACAAGGCAGGTATCCACATTACGCAAGGAAAAAAACACGGCCCGCATGCTCTGCGACATAGTCTTGCCAGCGCATTGCTTCACAACAATACCCCGATGCCGGTCATATCGGAAATATTAGGCCATACCGATAGCAAGACCACTTCGATTTATCTCAAAATAGACACTCTCAATTTGCGCAAGTATGCTCTGGATGTTCCGTCTATAAAAGTTGTGCTGATAGGAGGTGTCTTATGAGAAGCTACGAAGGTGTTTTTGCTGAATTACTGACAAACTTTATCGTTTTCAAGCGTTCACTCGGTTACAAATATGAGGTGGAGGCTGATGAATTATATCGGTTTTCAAGGTTCAGCACCACATTTGAAATAAGCAAGCCAATATTAACGAAAGATATCGTTCAGGCTTGGTGTAACAAGCGACCTAATGAAGGGGACAAAAACAATCGTCGTAGGATTTGTACGATGCGACAGTTTGCGCTCTATCTAAACAGTATAGGCCACCAATCGTATATTGCACCTCCGGCTTCAAATACCCGTCATTACACATTTATCCCGTACATTTTTACCCACAGTGAAATTGAGCGGATATTTGCAAACAGTGACCAACTTTGCCCTCGTCGATTTTCGACGATTCCCATTGTCATCCCGGTTATTCTGCGAATTTTGTATAGCTGCGGTCTTCGAATCTCCGAGGCTGTCAACCTGAAAAACAGGAATGTGGACTTACAAGAAGGGATTCTGGAAATCAAGAACAGCAAGTTCGGAAAAGATCGGCTGGTTCCCATGTCTCAGAGCATGGTTCACATTTGCCGCCAGTATTATCAGGTGCTACACAAGCACTCTTTTATCGATGATTATTTTTTCATGAAAGCGGACCGGCAACCGGTTACTTGTGATAATGTGTACAGAAGATTCCGTGAGATCCTTTGGGAAAGTGGTATCTCACATGGGGGCAAGGGATCCGGGCCGCGCTTGCACGATTTTCGCCACACCTATGCAGTCCATGCGCTGAAACGTGCAGTTGGCAGGGGAGTTGACGTATATTGCGCGTTGCCGATTCTATCCACTTTTTTGGGGCACGCATCTGTTGAAGCCACTAGCCAATATGTTCGCTTGACCGCCGATGCCTTCCC
>QMMS01000679.1 GCA_003647375.1 Deltaproteobacteria bacterium | reverse complement strand
TCAATAGTGGATCCAGAGTTACCCAATGGGCGACCATTGCGCAAATTGCTGCAGCTCTTGGTGTCGCCCTCTTTGTGATCAAAGCTCGTGAAGCCGCAACTCCGGAGATGTACTGGTGGCCATTTTTCGGTTTGTTTATGATCTTGTTTGTTACCACCGGAATTGGGAATGGCTCAACTTTCAGAAGCATTCCATACATTTTCAGCAAGGAATTGGCTGGTCCGGTTTTGGGCTGGACTTCGGCAATCGCAGCTTATGGGGCCTTTATTATTCCCAAAGTATTCGGACAACAAATAAAGATCGGGCATCCCGAGTATGCGTTATACGGATTTGCTGTTTATTATGTAATTTGCCTGATCCTGAACTGGTGGTTTTATGAGCGAAAGAACTCCGGGATTGAGTGTTAGCTTTCGCTATACTTAAGCAAGATATTTTCAAAATGACAGACATTGAGTTTGACACATTGATTAAGGAGCAGGACTTTGTAGGGAGTGATTTTTTTGAAGCTTCCTTTAAGTTCTGGTTTAACGATACTGAACAGATAAGAACTCCATTTCCTGAGAAGATTCAGCCTGAATTAATTGAGAAAACATCCAGGATTTTTCTTGAGTGGATTTTAGAACTGTCAGACGAAGAGAAATCGAAACTTGAGAACGAGGAGATTGCCGAAGTTTTTGAAATGATCTTATTTAACCAGGCCATTGGGTTGGTGAAGGATGAGGACCAAAAAATCACCATATGTTACCCTTTTTTACCGCGGGTGGGCGATGTGGTCGATGATAAATCAAGAGGTTCAAGCACAGTAATTGAACGGCAGATAGATGTGAAAGAAAATCATAAAAAGTACCTGAAGCTAAATCTGAAGTCTGAATCAGATTCGGTAGAGTGGGAAACAGAATTTGAGTTGCCAGCATAGATAAATATTGAATTATCAAGGACTAAAACATGAAAAGATATTTAATCACAGCATTTGTTATTGTTTTTCTTGTGAATTCGGTTCAGGCCCAAGATGGGGAACTACTGTTTCAGCAGTGTAAGGCTTGTCATACCATTGGCCAGGGCAAACTTCTTGGTCCCGACCTGTTGGACATTTCTAAAACACGTGATGCTGCCTGGGTGAAAAACTTCATAAAATCGTCCCAATCCATGATCAAAGGAGGGGATCCTGATGCAATTGCCTTATTCGAAGAGTTCAATAAACTGATGATGATTGATTATCCCCTGCCCGATGCAGAAATCGATGCCATCGTAAAATACATAGACAGTTTTAGTTCGCCCGATACTGAAGATAATGTAAAAGCGAGCGCGGTAGATTCGTTAGCTGCTGTAGAAAAAGAGAACTATCTGGCCCGCATCGATACGGATGAAAACGAAGCCAGAGGAAAGGCACTGTTTGAGGGGGAGCGCAAGTTTAAAAACGGCGGTGCATCCTGTATTTCGTGTCACCATGTGAATGTGGGAGAGGGTGTACAGGGTGGATTGCTGGCTAAAGATTTAACACAAAGCTTTTCTCAGATTGGAGGTTTGGCTGGCATTAAAGGAATCATCGAATTCCCACCCTATCCTGCCATGAAAGATGCCTATACTGAGGCATCACTTACAGAAGATGAAAGTGTTCAGTTACAGGTGTTTTTAATGCGGGCTGATAAGGAGAATTCAATGGAGGCTAGTTCAGTTACCGGGTTTTTGCAACAGGGAATAATTGGAATGGTTGTTTTATTGGTTATCATCTCTTTGGTGTGGTTTAGACGCAAAAAACGAAGTGTCAATTTTCACATTATCCAACGGCAACGATAATAGAACAGATAGAAACGCAAAATATATTTTTATGAGCTGGATTAAAGATTTAATTTCTCCCAAAACCCGCCAGTGGGAAGATTTCTATCGGAACAGGTGGCAATTCGACAAAGTGGTTAGAAGTACGCATGGAGCCAATTGCACGGGTGGTTGCAGCTGGATGATCCATGTAAAAAATGGCGTGGTGGTTTGGGAAACGCAGGCGCTCGATTATCCAATTATAGATAAAAATCTGCCTCCTTATGAACCTCGGGGTTGCCAGCGCGGAATCTCTGCATCATGGTATTTATACAGTCCCATCCGGGTGAAATATCCCCTTGTTCGGGGTGCCTTACTCGATCTGTTTCGAGACGAAAAAAACAGGCATGGCGATGCCATGACCGCTTGGGAGAACATTCAAAACGATCCGGAAAAAAGAAAACGGTATATGCAAGCCCGTGGAAAAGGCGGATTGCGACGGGTAACCTGGGATGAAGCCCTTGAAATCATCTCTATAGCCAACATATCAACGGTAAAAAAATATGGTCCCGATCGCCTGGTAGGATTCTCTCCAATCCCGGCCATGTCGATGATATCATATGCCGGCGGTTCACGTTTTTTACAATTGATGGGTGGTGTGAACCTAAGTTTCTACGATTGGTATTGCGACTTACCTCCTGCGTTTCCCGAAACCTGGGGCGAGCAAACAGATGTGGCTGAGAGCGCCGACTGGTATAATGCCAAATTTATTGCAGCCTGTGGCTCCAACGTGGCCCAAACCCGTACTCCCGATGTACATTATTTTGCTGAGGCCCGCC
>QMMS01000678.1 GCA_003647375.1 Deltaproteobacteria bacterium | reverse complement strand
TCGCCTTTGGCGCTGTGAAAGTCGACACAGGCAATCAGCTCCCGGCTGGACCGCTGATCCTGATCGTCGAAGCCAAAAGTAAGTTGCTTACCGAAAACAATCAGCACGGCCGTTTCCCTTCAAGTTTCAGGTAACCCTTGGGAGGAAATCACCTTCATAATAATAGACTGGGGGCATAATATTCTCCAGTATTAAGAAGTCAGAACCCTTTTAACAAACATACCGGGCGATTTGTCATGTTCAATAATCCTGAAAATATCGCTGTTAACCTGATCTTCTACACCCAGTTTTATAGCGGCTTTCACGGCATAATCATAAGCCGCCTGAACATCCGTTCCGGTAACCTCGTACCCCCAGCCCTGAGATAGCCAGTACAACGAGGCCATGGCAACGCCCAATGCAAATTTTGGTTCCTTGTCTGAATAGTCTCTGGCCGCTCGATTCAAGGTTTTGGGTTCGCATGGGCTTTTATGAGCAAGTTCCAGGGCCAACGCCAGCATCCCAAGTGATTTCGCTGTCGCAAACCATTTCCCCTCTTCACCCGGTGTGGATTCAATCAGATCTTCCAGGATTTTCGATTTTTCCTTCATCGGGTATTTTTTGGTAATATTTCGAAAAGTCGCCAGTTTTGTACCACCGCTGTTAACCGTCAAGCCATATTGCCTGTAAGCTTCTTCATAAAGTCCCGATGAAAGCAGGATCTCTTCACAGGCCAGATCAATCCTTCCAGGGTTGTCATTCAGGCCGCAAGATGCCCTGGCATATTTAATCGCAGCCCCCTTTTTTCCAATGGCAACAAGTGCCTGGACGCCATATTTGCGATAATACCAAGAAATATAAGGTGCTGATTCAATAAGATCCAACAGCTCCCGGTGTCGTCCAGCCACCAGCAAACAGGACAGGCATGAAGCAGTTCCTCTGAAAAATGAAGAAATCCCCTGATCTGATTTTTCCCAGGTTCTGCGCACGATCGGGAGCAGATCATCCGCCCATTCGGATGCAATTTGAGGTGAACCACAAACTTCGCCCCACCGTTCACCTAAAACATCGAGATACCCCACACCGTCATCGTGGAATGCCTCCCAAAGTCGATCCAGCCATTTAGACTTTGTTTTTTCATTAGCGGGACCGGCAACCACGGTATCGACCAATACACCCATGGCATTGTAGACAGCAGACCCAAGGGCACCGGAGGAGGTATCTATATGCTGCAAGGCCGGCCATAGTTTCTCCATTAATTTGATGGCTCCTTCAGCACCCAATCGTGGATCTTTGCGAGCAACTTTTTTGATCTCTGAAACAGCTTCCTTAATACGTTTGCTCGCCAGACTTGAAGCTTTCCAACTGTATGCATTGGTTCGAAAGCGTGATGCAAAGGTCCACTTATGCGGCTTTAATCTCATTCTTTTCATTGTATAAGGGGTTTTTTCGACCCAGATCCTTTATCCACAGTGTTCAGCATGGCCCGTCCCCGGTTTCGACGAAGCAATACACGGAATGAAATGACAGCCATTAATATGCAATTCCTAAAAAGCGTTGATTGTTCACGCAGCAACGCAACAAACGCAGTGAAAAGCGAAATGTCGTCAGCTTCTCTGATAAAACCGAAAGATTTTTCAACAGACCTCTTGCGCAACAGCGCAACATAATCGTGCCCCTGCTTTTTCGCTGCGTTCGCCGCGCCGCTGCGTGATGCCTGCTTTTACATTTTCCCCTCTCTCAGGATTCTCAATCGCCTTAAACCACCCTTTTTGACCCCAAAACCGGCCGATTAAGCTCCAAAAATAAGGGTTTTTTCAACACAAATCCTTTGTCCACAGGCATTCAGCGTGGCCCGACCCAAAATAGGATCCTGTACCGAGCACCCGGACTGGACAAACCTTCACAGCCCATGTATTATAATTCCCATGAAAGGATGCCTGCCATGAAAAAGCAAGAAGTTCTTAAAATTATAGAAAAAAACAAAGCACACCTAAAAAGATTCAACGTTAATGCACTGTTTCTGTTTGGTTCGGTGGCCCACGACCAAGCGGGACCTGATAGTGATATAGACATCCTTGTTGAATTCGACCAGGATGCTAAAATAGGCCTTTTTGAAATGGCCAGACTAAAAAAATTTATTTCTGAAATCCTTAATTGCGATGCGGATCTGGTGACACCAGACGCGTTGCACCCCATGCTGAGGTATGAAATATTAAAGGAAATGGTCCGTGTGAGAGTGGACTCGCAAATTGATGGAACCTTGGTCAGGCTAAAAGATGGATAAGAATAGAAGCATTCAGAAGGGCTCTGGGTACTGAACTGATTATTCTTTTTGAGTCATGTGCAGGCAGGTTTTCATAATATGGAGGAGAGGGAAACAGCAAAAAAGGATAACTGTTCCCCTCGGAGCATCATGCAATGCCAGCTGCCTGCGGTTATCATGCGACAGTTAGGTTCCAGCCGAGCATGTGTTTGTTACACCGGGCAGTAAATGCGCGATCGAAGAGGTTGGAGGGACTCCGATGGATGGCTGGGGCCAGGCAACCAGCTATTGCTTGACAGGGGGTTTGCGGCGAGGTTTGGACATTTCTGGTGAGAACAATTCAAAAAACAG
>QMMS01000677.1 GCA_003647375.1 Deltaproteobacteria bacterium | reverse complement strand
TTTGTTATATTTTCTTCTTTGGCAACATTTTCCGCGGTTTCAATCATCCGGAGGCCTACATTGGGATCTGCGTTGAAGTTGTCCATAAGCCAGTTCTCCGAAATAACCTCGGCACCGGGTCCTTTGGGATTTGGCCAAATAGTATGCGGCCCGTTGGATGTGCGATCGGTCGTCAGGACGTAAGCATTTTGGTAGAGCCCTGTTTCCACACCAACGGCTGCCTGGAAAACGCAGGTGGTACCGGTGGTACAGGCCTGGCTCAACGTAAAACCCGGTATATGACCGGCCCCCATCAAGGAGGCTGCCCAAGGTGCTGCGTAGAAATGATGAATCTGGCTGATGGTGATACCGAGGTAAAGATAGTCGAACATGCCGGCATCATACCCTTTTTCGGCAAGCCACCGTTTAGAGGTTTCAGCACCCAGTACAATAGAGTTTTCGTTCTGCATACTTCCCTGCCAGCGACAAAACGGTGAGCTGTAGTAACCACCGTAGGGGATAAAAGCTTTGGTTAACATCGGATTTCCTCCTTGGAATAATTTAAATTTAAATATATTGGGTCATAGGGTTTAAGTTTTATTAGGCTGTTAGACTATTAGACTGTTAGGTTTTGCGTAATGATCTCAGCAACGCAGCTAAGACTTTCTCGGTCTCTATCAATTTTGGATTGTATTCCGAAATGTCGGAATCATTCAAATACCCCAAACGTCTGGATAGTCCAAATTGATACTGTAACTCCCTTAAGGAACCAAATGCAATTTCCAGATAACGAAGATATTCAACCTGACTTTCACGAGCACATCCTTCAACGATATTTGACGGGATCGAAACTGCCGCTCTTCTCATCTGGGAAGATAGCCCATAGACCTCTTCCTTTGGAAAAACTTTGGTAAATCTATAGGTTAAAACGGCAATTTCATCGGCAAGTTCAAATGCCCGCAGTTTATTATGATCTCGCAAAAGCTTTTCCTACGTTTTTTACCTAATAGCCTAAATGTCTAACAGTCTAATCAACCTGAAAAATTTAAATAAAATGGCTATCATATTTTATTTAAATTTTTCTCTTAATTTCCTGTGAAGTATCTTCCCCGTGGGCGTACGGGGCATTTCATCTTCCTTGATGAACAGGATTTCTTTTGGTCGTTTGTAGCCCGCCATCTGATCCTTGCAGCAGTCCACAATCATTTCCTCGGTAACTTCAATGTCCTCATTGCCCTTGGGAATAACCACAGCGACTACTTTTTCGCCCCATTTGTCATCGGGGATGCCGATAACCGCGCAGTCGAAGACGCAATCGTGACTGCCGACCACTTCTTCGATTTCACTGGGGTAGACATTTTCTCCCCCGGTAATGATCATATTGTCTTTTCGGTCGACAATCTGGTAAAAACCGTCTTCATCTTTACGTGCCATGTCACCGGCGCTGAACCATTCGCCATGAAAGGCTTCTTCTGTTTTGTCGGGCAATTTGTAATATTCGTCAAACAGCATGGGGCCCCGTGAATACAATTCGCCGACTTCGCCGGAATCGACTTCTTTACCGCTGTCATCAAGAATTTTGATAAAATCGGTTCCCAGAGATTCTTTTCCAATCGAACCTAACTTTCGAAGTTGATCCTCCGGTTTCAGAACGGTGACGATGCCGGCCTCTGTGGAGCCATATCCTTCATAGAGCTGTACCCCCGGAAAGAAATCCATGATGGCAAGCTTCATTTTTTTATGAACCGGGGCGGAGGAGCACAGGAGTTTTCGAATAGAGGTGACATCGACCTTTTTAGCTTCTTCTGAAATATTCAGAATCAGGTTGTAGTGCGTTGGAATCAGTGAGATAAACGTGATTTTTTTCTTCTGGATGATATCGAGTATTTGTTCGGGTTGGAATGAACGGGCAGGATGAATATAGACGGTTGCTCCAACATACGTAAAGGTGAACGTAAAAAAGGTTGAGTTGATGTGACACAAGGGCATGACGTTCAAGCAGACGTCGTGCTCGTTGAACCCAAAGTCGATGCCGTTGATCAGGAAAAACGCTATGTGAGATTCATGCGAACGGACCACACCTTTTGGTTTCCCGGTTGTCCCGGAGGTGTAAATCAGGATCCAGGTGTCTTTGGGTGCCACATCGCTTATGGGTTCATGATCCTCGCTCTTTTCGATGAAAGGCTCGTACGCCTGATAGCCATCGCCGGCTTCACCTACGACGATATAATTGCCGGATGCAATACCCTTGAGATCATCCTTGATCCCATCGATCATGGGAGTGAACTCATCATGGACAATAAACGCTTTTGCATCTGAGTTGTTGACGATATAGGAAACCTCTCTTCCCACGAGCCGAAAATTGATGGGAACGATTACGAGGCCGGTTTTGGCAGTCGCAAGAAAAACTTCAACTATCTCGATGCTGTTTTCCATGAACACCGCCACTTTGTCGCCCTTACTCAATCCCAATGAAAGCAGGCTGTGGCTTAACTTGTTTACCCGCTGATTGGTCTCCGGATAGGTGAACTTGCGGTCTTCGTCCACCAGCGCCAATGTGTCGGGGTACTTGGATGCATTCATTTTTAACTGCTGACCCAAATTCATCCAGGCGGTCAT
>QMMS01000676.1 GCA_003647375.1 Deltaproteobacteria bacterium | reverse complement strand
TTCCACACCGGCCCGCACGATCATCTCCTGAATGCCTGCAGGCGTACAGGGCGGCAATGAGGTGAAATTTCCGCCCTGTACGCCTGCAGGCATTCAGGAGATGATCGTGCGGGCCGGTGTGGAAACCAGTGGCGCCGAGGTGGTCGTGGTGGGAAGATCCAACATCGTGGGCAAGCCCATTGCCAACATGATGCTGCAGAAGGGTCCGGGGGCCAACGCTACGGTTACCATTGTCCACACCCGGACAAAAGATCTGGCCGCCCACTGCAAGCGAGCGGATATCCTGATCGTGGCTGCAGGCGTGCCGGATTTGGTTAAGCCGGAGTGGATCAAACCCGGAGCCTGTGTCATCGATGTGGGTGTTAACCGTGTTGGTGAAAAACCGAGCAAAAAGAACCCCGGCAAAATGGTTGCGGTCCTGAAGGGTGATGTCGATTTCGAAGCTGCCAAGGAAATTGCCGGTTCCATTACACCTGTTCCCGGAGGTGTCGGCCCCATGACCATCACCATGCTGATGAAGAATACGCTGAAATCACTGAAGTTTCAGCTGGGAATCCAATAGACTCAATTACCACTGCGGAGCTGTTAGCCTTTTTCGCAATCATGGTGCTTGCAGTTTCGCGGTGGATTGTCGGAAGTCGCTGGTGATTGGAGAATTATTGGCATATCTTGACAAATCAGTTAGCGTTTGGTATTTAACTAGATTGTTGTATGAAAATAGGCGATTGAGAACACGTGCTGTTGCCCGGTGAGGAGATTGAGCGGAATTATATGCCATGAAAATGACATCGTTTTTCATATTGAGCAACACTGGCGCGCCGATAAAAAAAATATCCATACCTGGATTCCTGCTACGCACGCTCGGTGTTATGCTCGTGGTGGGCATTGTCGGCTTGGGGTATCTCATCTACGACCACTACCAGATCCGCAACGTGATCAGTGCCAGCGGTGACCTGAAACAAACGCTCCAACTGCAGGAAGATCTGATAACCACCCAGCGCCAGCAAATCCAGAAATTTGCCGTTGAAATCAACCGTCTGAAATCCCAAATTGTCGCCCTCAACAACTTCGAAGAAAAGATTCGGATCATCGCCAATATCAGCAAGGATAAGGGGCAGGACACCCTTTTTGGCATTGGCGGTTCCCGGCCCGAGGATCTCGCAACCAACATCGATGTGAATCGACGGCACACCAACCTGATGAGAGAGATGCACGCGCAAATCGATTTGTTGCAGACGGCATCGGAAAAACAGCAGGAGAAGATGGTTTCCCTGCTGGGGAAGCTTGAAGGTCAGAAAAGTCTCCTGGCCTGCACCCCGGCCATCCGGCCTGCCAAGGGATGGCTGACGTCCCGTTTCGGGTATCGGACGTCGCCGTTTACCGGCCGGCGTGAGTTTCACAAAGGGCTCGATATTGCCAACCAGAAAGGTACCCCGGTGATGGTGACCGCCGACGGCATTATAAAATCAGCGGGAACAAGGCGCTATCTGGGCAACTATGTCATCGTCGACCATGGACACGGCATAATGACTCATTACGGCCATCTGGACAAGGCCCTTGTCAAACGCGGTACCAAGGTCAAGCGCGGTGAAGCCATCGGCGAAATGGGTAACTCCGGGAGAAGCACCGGACCGCATGTCCACTATGCCGTGTATCTCAACGGCGTTCCTGTAAATCCTTCCACCTATATCCTCAACTAATAATTGCAGAGCAATTTTTATGCAACGCGTGTTCCGTCTCCGCTCTTCGGGCTACGCCGCGACAAGACGCCGCTGAAAATCCTTGGGATATTAGGGACGCCCATAAAAATATAACTTTCATATATGAATACACTGTGATATGGAAAGGGCTATGCCACGCAAAGCGCGCATCGATGCTCCCGGAGCCCTGCATCACATAATTATCCGTGGAATTGAGCGTCGTAGGATATTCTCCGATGATCAGGACCGGGATAATTTCATTGAACGGCTTGGAAAAATTATCACCGAAACCCAAACCTCTTGTTTGGCATGGGCGCTGATCCCCAATCATGCCCACATTTTATTGCGAACCGGTTCAACCCCTCTTTCCACGGTTATGCGACGACTGTTAACCGGTTATGCAGTTTCCTATAATCGTCGACACAGACGGTCTGGGCATTTGTTTCAAAATCGCTACAAATCCATTTTATGTCAGGAAGATACATATTTGCTTGAATTGGTACGCTATATTCATTTAAATCCACTACGGGCCAACATCGTAAAAACGAGGAAAGAATCTGATAGGTATCCTTATAGTGGCCATAGCGTGTTGATGGGAAAAATCAAAAGGGACTTTCAGGACACAGACTATGTATTGCGATTATTTGGGAAAAAAGTTTCAGGTGCCCGCAGGGCATATCGGGCCTATGTGGAAAGGGGAATTGCTCAAGGGCGCCGGCCGGATTTGGTAGGCGGCGGTTTGATTCGTAGTGCCGGTGGTTGGTCGGCGGTTACGGCGATGCGTAACGCCAAGGACCACATGAAAAGCGATGAGCGTATTTTGGGTGATGGTGATTTTGCACAGTCTGTATTAAATCAAGCAAAGGAACGGTTGGAAGATCGCTACCGGCTTCAAGCC
>QMMS01000675.1 GCA_003647375.1 Deltaproteobacteria bacterium | reverse complement strand
AGACGCCAAGAAAAACTAAAATCGGGAATTGGTTGCGCTATCGCGCGATAGCCCATTTAGCTGGTATGGTTTATCAGACTTTGAAGGGTTTCCGGCGACCTGTCCGGTCGTAGCCCAAGGGGCGGAGCCGGAAGCCGGACAAAATTCATGGTTTCCCGACTTAGCTGGACTGTTTATTTGACATCTTTTTAAGGTGGAAAAACATGAAAACACCAATAGATCCAGACATCGTTGAAAAACTCATTGCGGCCTCAGGTCTGAAATCCGTAGGCCTGGCCTCCATCCGTGAGCTGAACCGGTTGGTGACCAACATCGAAGTAGCCAGCGGGCTGTCATTTATCCGCATGGAAATGGGCGTCCCTGGATTCGATCCCCCGAAAATCGCCGTGGAAGGTGAAATCGAAGCCCTGCGAAAAGGCGTCGGTTCCAAATACCCGCCCTTTGACGGCATCCCGGAACTCAAAGCCGGTATTGTTGCTTTCGTAAAAAACTTTCTCGATGTCGAGGTCGCTCCGGAAGGCTGCCTGCCCACAGTAGGCTCCATGCAGGGCTGCTACCTGGCCATGATGGCCTCCGGCCGGCGCTGGAAGGGTAAAGACAAAATTCTCTTTATCGACCCCGGCTTTCCGGTGAATAAAATCCAGGCCAAAGTGATCGGGTTGCCTTATGAAAGCTTCGACGTCTACGATTTCAGGGGAGACCTTCTGGAAGACAAACTGAGATCCTATCTCGAAAATGGCGACATCGGGGCCATTCTCTACTCCAATCCCAACAACCCCTCCTGGATCTGCTTTACGGACAAGGAGTTGGAAATCATCGGGCGGCTCTGCACGCAATACGACGTAATTGCCCTGGAAGACCTGGCCTATTTCGGCATGGATTTCAGGAAAGACTACTCGCAGCCCTGCCAGCCGCCCTTCATACCCACGGTCGCCAAATACACAGACAACTACATCCTCCTGATCTCGAGTTCAAAATCGTTCAGCCTGGCCGGCCAGCGTATCGGCATGACAGCCATCTCCACCACCCTGTTCAATTCGGAAGGCGACAACCTGGAACCCTATTTCGGCAGCAACAACTTCGGCTACGCCTACATTTTCGGAGGCATATACGCCCTGAGCTCCGGGGTCTGCCACAGCAGTCAGCACGGCCTCGCCCGCCTGCTTGAGGCGGTCAACGGCGGCAAATATAATTTTGTCGAGGCGGTCAAAGAATATGGAGAGCGGGCCCGGGTCATGAAGAAACTGTTCACGGACAACGGGTTCAAGATCGTCTACGACCTCGATGAAGATGAACCCCTGGCCGACGGATTCTATTTCACCGTGGCCTATCCTGGTTTTTCAGGGGAAGAACTGGTGGAGGAACTACTCTACTACGGCATCAGCGGCATTTCTCTGGCGACCACGGGCAGTAGCCGCCTGGAGGGCATCCGGGCCTGTGTGTCACTCACCGGGAAAGAGCGGTTTCCGGAGTTGGAAGAACGGCTGTTGCAGTTCAATAAAAATCGTGCATAGCCGTTATATACAGTTTTCTTTAATGTTTGAGCTGAGACGCACGTTTTTTGCGTCGTTTCTCAAGCGATTTGTTCGCTTAGGTGCTTTTTATATATTTCTTCAAATCACGATAGTAATTTTGATGCGGGCCAATCATAATTAATTCAAGGTTCTCGCCGGCCATTCGGTAGGCTAAAAGATACTGAATCGTTTTAAGCTTGAATTTGTGGACGTGGATACCCCGTAAATCGCCCTTTTTCTCGGTGCCAATGGCAGGCTCTTCAAGAATGCGCCTAACTTGTTTATCCAGTTGTGATTTTTGTGATTTGCTGAATTTTTTAACTTTTTGTTCGAAGGACCTTGATTGAAATATTTTCATTGTACCCTATCCGAATTTGTATTCTGACATTTCACCTTGCTCTAACTCGGCGATTCCAATCAATATTTCTTTTATCAGGCTATAGGTAAGATCCTGGTTCTCCTCGGCACATTTTCCGATTCTGGCCCAATGCTCAATTTGGCCGGTAATTGATCTTTTATCAATTTTGCTATAAATTTTTGCCTCTTTGACCAGTTCTCCAGAGACTCTGACAGCGGTTGACATGGCAAGACCTCCTATGCGGTTTTGTTGCAATATAACACTTAACGTTGCATATTGCAACTTTTTAGAAGGCATGTCTATGAAGCGAACTTGTTAATATTTCACCAGCGACTATTTTTCTATTTTCGTTATTTTTTAGGTTTATTGTCTAACGGACTGATGATTCCCATACGGTTCGTTTGAGCCACATGTGTGTAAATCATAATTGCTTCCAAATTCTTATGGCCAATACAACTCCGGCAACCGCTATATAAGGTTTCCCCGGATGGTGTATTAATGATTTCCCGATGCGTAAGCGTCCGCCGTGCACGACTTTTTAAGGCGCACCAAAAGCAAAGAGGACCTTACAACCAACTAAATTCATACCAGTTGTCAAGGTTCGCAAAAAGCCAATGCTGCCATAACAGGCGGTCTTGGTTAATCTGCCAGTAAACGGAACACAACTTTGACAACTGGTATAGCGGAGTTATGTCGCTATGTTATAATTCAGGGGGCGAGGAGTTCT
>QMMS01000674.1 GCA_003647375.1 Deltaproteobacteria bacterium | reverse complement strand
TGTATGTCAAAAACTGGGTGGTAAGTGTGCGTGATCCTGTCAAGCGTCCGGAACATGTGCTGGAATACCTGGCACGTTATACTCATCGGGTGGCCATTGCCAACAGCCGTATTAAAAAACTTGAAAACGGCATGGTCTCTTTCACCATTAAGAATCGAAAGAAGGAAAAGACCGAAACAATCACCATCACAGCGGTAGAGTTTATCCGGCGCTTCCTTTTGCACAGTCTCCCAAAAGGCTTTGTCAGAATCCGGCATTACGGTTTTATGGCCAACCGCTATCGAAATGAAAATTTAAACACCATCAGGCAATTGATCGGCGTGCCTGCTCCCAAAGAAAAAGAAGTGGCTACCCTTGAAGAAATGATGCTTCATATTACGGGAACAGACATTACCATCTGTCCTTGCTGTACCGAAGGAAAAATGCAGTTTTTTGCGGAGATCCCAAAAGGCCGGGCAGGACCACCGAGTCAACTTGCTTGTTTATTGGGCTGAAAGGCTAAATCTAAATTTTGGAATTGTCCTTTGAATAACGATAGGAGAGGTACGTCCTGATCCACAATATAATCTTTAAATCATGGCATCGCTGGAAGGGATACGGGTTGAAATGGTGAAATTTACATTCTTGATCACAGCAAATTATGTCCTTGAAACACCACATCCTGCCATTTGGCTAAGAATCAACAATACCAGATTGAAATACAATACCCATATAGATCTATACTTACAAGAGACCCCCGCGAAGCGGCTTCGCACATCTCTGTTTTATCAATAATCCCTCATTCGTTATCTTCATCTTAAAATCGAGTTGAAACGCACAGGATAAACTTGTAACCTGAAATCCGTTTGCGTCGGGACTATGGATAAAACACTAAACAGATGTCACCACCGGGGTCATGAAGACTCATGCCAGCAATCAATTCTTTTGCTGATAATAAGCTCATACCATATATTGTACATGCCCAACTCAAGAATCGTTTAAATTTTAGGTCAGCATGTAAGAATCTACTGACTCGTAGATGTGTCAGTATTTGAAGCCTCCCCTAAATATACAGATACTATTGATGTGATAGGGAAATCAACACCTCTGAAAGATACCAACCGGCAGTTGATTGGATCAAAATATGAAGTGATATCAATATATTAGGCTTAATACAATCTTAAGTTCAAGAGGTTCTCCGGATTAGACCAAGTCTTCATATTCACATTTGCGTCTGCATTATGCTTTGTATTCGAAATCCTAACACAACGAATAGGTGGTCCCTCGTATCTTGCGCACACGCGTTCTGTCTGCTATTGTGATATCGACTAGCAGAGTATTGTAGGCGGCGAATCGGGACCTAACCCATATGCCACACAAACCTTTCTATTAAATCTATTGCCGCTGACATCGCTCCTTTATCCATTGTTGATGGTTATTTTACCAGCCCATTTAAGGTGCCAAACGGCAAGAGTTCCTATTGCCGCTGTTTAAAAGAATTTCACCGCGGTTCTCAGATGTAATATTTTCTCTTGACACTGATAGGCTAACTGATATATCAATTGAAATATTAGCTGGTCCGCGCACCCTTGCCTCTTGTCGCAAGAATTAACAAGAAAAGTCTAAACAGGTCGGACGTGCCAATGTGTTCTCAACTCGAACATCCAAACAGGTTGGATCGAGTCACCATGATCGGTCTTGATTTCGGATCAACCACCAGTAATGCTATGGTAGCCACCGCCAACGTGGGGCTCAGTTTCACCACCGGGAAGATGGAATTTGGTGTTCCCAAGGTGGTGTATCGTTCGGAACCGGTCTTTACACCGTTTGTTGATGAAAAAATTGATATAGCCCGCATGGACGCCCATATTGATCGATGGGTCAACGAGAGCGGAGTGTCTCACGAGACGATTTTTGCTGGTGGTGTTATCATTACGGGGCTTGCTGCCAAGCGAGTTAATGCCGCCGCACTGGCCCGACTGGTCGGTGAACGGATCGGTGAAGCCGTTGTTGCAACGGCGGACGATCCGAGCCTGGAGTCCTGGTTGGCTTTCATGGGCAGCTGTTCAGCTCTGTCGCGATATCATGCCGAAATCCCTTTTATCAATATCGATATAGGCGGCGGCACCACCAATCCTGCATTCGGTATCAATGGCTGTATTCTCAATACTGGGTGCTACTTTATCGGTGCCCGCCATTTCCAATTTGAACCGGGTACATACCGCTTAGTCAATATGTCGTCGTATGGCTACACACTTCTCAAGCACCTTGGCATTAAAAAGGACCTCGACAAAGATCTCGCTCCAGAGGAGATCGACGCGATCTTGAACTTTTACATTGCCGCACTGGAGGCTATTGTCACTGGGAGTTCTGACTTTTTTGCGTCACCCATCGCACATCATCATCAACAGATTCCCTTTACCTTCGAATCATATAAGACGACTCCGGTTCTGGTTTTTTCAGGTGGTGTCGGTGAGTTGATATACCGTGAGAGCCAGGGCTTGCGACTGCCGGGCACCACCCATTATGGCGATCTGGGAATCGATCTGGCCAAGCGAATTGTCCAATCGCCTTTGCTTGCTACCGACATAGATGAAATAGTTCCAGAGAACCAGGGTCG
>QMMS01000673.1 GCA_003647375.1 Deltaproteobacteria bacterium | reverse complement strand
GGGTAGATTAATACCCTTGTTTTCTTTAAGCCAGCCGCCGTTGATAATCCTGCAGGTAATGATGTCCTTTCTTTTATGCATAACGACGAGCTCTATCAGGCCATCGTCCAGAAGAATGGTGTCGCCTTTTTTAGTGTCGCTGGTCAGGCCCTTGTAGGTTGCTGATATTTTTTCGGCCGTACCTTTGATAACCTGAGTCGTTATACGAATACTTTTACCGGTTTCCAGATAGACCGGTCCACCGTCTTTCAGTTTGCCGGTTCTGATTTTGGGCCCCTGCAGATCGAGAAGAATGCCGACATGACGGTTCATCGTACGTGAAAGCGAGCGAATCAGCTTGATGGATTCCCCATGGGTTTCATAATCCCCATGGGAAAAATTGAGCCGGGCAACATTCATTCCGGCGGTAATCATTTCTTTGAGTACCTTCCGGGTATTGGATGCAGGACCCAGCGTAGCGATGATTTTTGTCTTGTTTGTCATGGTTATACCTGTTCATTGGGTTCATTGTGTTTGTTGTGTTTATTGAGTTGCCATTGGCGGACAGCAGATGGTTTTATTAATATTGTCCTCATGTTTGTTCTGAGTCGCTACGGGAGATGCCCTCGCTGTAGCGGTTTAACGAATAACCTTAAAACAACCCAAAGAACCCAACAAACTCAACAAACCTTTTCATAAATTCGCGTAGCGAAGTTATGCCCTCAACACCTTCTTATCGATTTTACCCACCGCCGTCAGGGGTATTTCATCCATGAATTCGATGATCTTGGGAACTTCATAGGGTGAACATTTTTCCCTGGCAAATGCGATGATGTTTTCTTTAAGCGCGTCCTCGCCACTATCCTTTATCGCTTCAGGTGTCAACTGAATATAAGCTTTTACTATTTCTGAACCAGGACGATCCGGATTTTCGACACCTATCAAAGCCAGTACGGAAATAGCCGGATGCTGGGCCAGTATGTCTTCCACTTTACTGGAGAAGACTTTGAATCCGCCCACAATAATCATGTCCTTTGTCCTGTCAACAATCTTGATGTAGCCTTCTTCGTCCATAATGCCCACATCACCGGTGTGCATGTATCCATCACCATCGACAGCCTGTGCGGTGGCTTCGGGTTTGTTGAAATATCCTTTCATGACAAGGGGGCCATTGACACACACCTCACCCGGTTCGCCCAGGGGAACCTCTTCTCCTGAAGCCGGGTCCACGAGTTTGATGTGGGTATTCAAAAACGGCATTCCAACCGTTCCAAGCTTCTTCTTTCCTTTCGAGGGGTTCATGGTGGACAAAGGCGATGTCTCTGTCATACCGTAAACCTCAAGAAGTTTTCCTTTCCCGATGATGCTTTCAAAAATCATTTGAGACTCCTTGGGAAAAGGCGCTGCAGCGGAAATGCATGTTCCGAGATTTGTGTGGTCCATCTCCTTGAATTTTGGGTTTTCTATAAGCATCTGATAAAGGGAGGGGACGTTGGCCATGTTGGTTGGATGGTATTTAAGCATTTCATTGCAAATGTTGTCAGTGTCTCGAGGATTCGGAATCAGAACCTGTGTCCAGCCCATGTAGATGGCGCTCTCACACACGGTCAGCCCGGCAATGTGAAAAAAAGGGAATCCCGACAGCAGAACACCTTCATTCCGAGTCCAGCCCAACCAGGTAACGATGCTCAGAATATTGTGGCAACCATTCCTGTGAGTGAGCATGGCGCCCTTGGGATCCCCGGTGGTGCCGCCCGTATATTGAATCCATCCCAGATCATCCGGTGTTAAATCGACGGACACCGTCTTGGTTCCATACCTGGCAAATACATCTTTGTGGTAATCCAGAACGGTGATTCCGGGTAACGGTGTGACTTTTCCGCTGGGGATTTTTTTAAGAAGCTTTCCCATGAACTGTTTTATTTTGGGCAAAAAGCCGGCAACACTCGTTGCAACCACCAGCTTCAACCGGGGTATGTCAGCTGCAATTTTGACAAGATGACCGGCAAAAATCGCATCGAGGGTGACCAACGCAACTTTTTTGCCTGTACCCCCCAGGTCATTGAGCTGATATTTGATCTGCTCTGCAGAGAGAAGCGGTGAAACACCCGATACAACACAACCCGCCCGCAAGGTTCCGATAACGCTGATGACATACTGGGGGATATTTGGCAGGTTGATTCCCACCACATCCCCTTTCTTGAAACCATTCTCCAGAAGCATGTTTGCAAACTGATTGGCATAATCGCTCAATTGTCTGAAGGTTACATCGATACCCAGAAAACCCATGGCTGTCTTATCCGGGACATCCTGAAACGCCTTTTCAATGATATTGACAAAGGTTGTTTCAAACAGGTTCGGATCTAGGTCATCAACGCCTTCGTCCCAATTTTTTTTCCAGAATCTATCTTCATACATAGTAACCGCCCTCCCTGCTCAAAAGGTTAGAAGATTATGTAGCGAATACCAATGGTCTTAAAGTGATGGATTGGAAACAGTGGCGCATGTATATAGGAATGGTGACACCTGAAGTAAGCGTTTCAAATTTTAAGAATAAAGGCAATGAAAGAATTCCGCGCCTCATTTCAGTCAACCACCTTCGGCTAAAGCCGCAGGCTTGGGG
>QMMS01000672.1 GCA_003647375.1 Deltaproteobacteria bacterium | reverse complement strand
TGGATTTAAAAAAATGGCTGCCGGCAATCCGGCGCCTGTTGTAATAATCGGTGAATCAACCGGTATCGGTACCGCCCTCGTGAAGATGCATGCCAAAGCAAAAATCCCGGATGTGGAAGGTGGAATGAGCTTGGCCATGATCGATCCACCATCCTGGACCTTCTGTCAACCCCCCCCCTATGTTAATCAATTCGGTGCCTGGGTGGACTATTATTTGGAGCATATCTGGAAGGGGCCTGGAAAACCTAAATTTGCATGGCTGACATGGGATAATCCCTTCGGCAAATCACCCATGACCAAAGAGGCCGATCTCTATCTTCAATCGAAAGGTATTGAAATTGTGGCCCGGGAATTCATCCCCAATGTGCCTTCCAACACGATAGCCCAGGCCATGCGCCTGAAGAAATCCGGTGCGAACTTTTCCTATGGCGGCATGTATCCTTCCGCTCTATCCATTGTCCTCAAGGACATGGATAAAATTGGCATGACGGGCCAGATCAGCATTGGCATGAGCTATGCCACCAATCTGGACGAACTGGTCGGATATGTGGGACCGCTGGCCAATGGCGTCCATATTACCTCAATCGGCACACTTGTAAACGAATGGTCAAAGAAATGCCCACTGGTCCAGGAAATGTATGATAAGAAAAAACGAACGGATAACACGTGGGCCTACGGCAATTGCTGGTCAAAATTTGCTATCGCCATAGAGGCCGTTCGCCTTGCAGCCGAGAAAGTCGGCCCTGACAAAGTGGACGGGCAAGCGGTTTCTGATGCCCTGATCAGCATGAAAGGATTTGATGGCTGGGGAACCAGTCCTAATATTTCCTACTCCGAAACTCGGCGGGTGGGAATGGATTCGGTGGATATTCAGGCTGTAGAAAATGAGAAAGTAGTTTCGAAGGGTTATACAACGGCCCCTGAATTGCTTCCGGGCGGCAAGGATGTTCCCAAATAAATATTAATGGCGCCGGAAGTTTTTTTACAAAACTTCCGGCACTATTAACAAAGTAAGGAAATAAAATGCTCGCATTAAACAATGTCGAGGTCATCTATAACAAGGTTATCCTGGTGCTTAGGGGCGTTTCCCTTGAAGTTGAAAAGGGAGGGATTGTCGCCCTGTTAGGTGCAAATGGTGCAGGTAAAAGTACTACTCTCAAGGCAATATCCGGATTGCTGGGAACAGAATTGGGAGAAGTCACACGCGGCCAGATAAGCTTTAACGACGTGCGAATCGAAAAAAAGCGTCCGGAGGAAATTGCCAACCTGGGCATTCGCCAGGTGATCGAAGGCCGACGTTTGTATCTTCATCTGACCACGGAAGAAAATCTATGCATGGGTGCTTATTTGAACAGGGACCGCTCCGACGTCAAGCGGCGACTGTCGCAAATGTACGATTATTTTCCAAGCCTGGCAGAACTACGAAGTAAAGTCAGCGGCTATCTTTCAGGGGGCGAGCAACAGATGTTGGTCATTGCGCGCGCTCTAATGGCCCGCCCTGATATCCTTATGCTCGACGAACCTTCCCTGGGGCTGGCCCCTCTTGTGGTCAAAGAAATCTTCAAGATTATTCAGCGCATCAACCAAGAGGAAAAAATGGGCATCCTGCTGGTCGAGCAGAACGCCCAGGCGGCGTTGGGAATATCTTCTTACGCTTATGTGATGGAAAATGGCCGAATCGTGCTGGATGGCCCTGCTGAGAAAGTTAGTGAAAATGAAGATGTCAAAGAATTCTACTTGGGTTTGACAGGTGTTGGAAGCAAAAAGAGCTATCGCGATGTCAAGCACTACAAGCGCCGAAAGCGTTGGCTTGGCTAATGCAAATCAGGTTATACCCCACAGTTGCATAAACAACCTGGCAAAGTATATATAATGAATTGTTATTATAAACAATATTGTAGAAATAAAACCATTACCTGGATATTCCCCCAGGTGAATTCCAAGGATGGCGTCTATTTTGCCATGTTGTTTACCCTGCGGGAACGCCGGAGAACTTCAGATTCTGTGTTGCTGAGGGTTCGAAGTAAAAAACTACGACTTCACCCTTAGGCGCCTTGACTCTGAAGCCCTCCGGCTTTTGCAACGCTGGGGTATATCCCTCGGCTTTTACAGCAAATACAGTGAGATAGATCCTTTATAGATTGGAATAACAATGAGTTATGATATCAATGACAAACTGGCTGCACTGCAGAAACTGCTGTCGCGAACACAGGATACAGTGCGCACTGAGGCTGCCGACAAACGACATGCGAGGGGATTTCGGACGGCCAGGGAGAATCTGGCGGATCTTGTCGATACAAATTCCTTCATGGAATACGGACAGCTGGCGGTCGCGGCGCAAAGAAGCCGGATGAAGTATGACGAGTTACAGGTTAAAACCGCAACAGACGGTGTGCTCACGGGTACTGCTACCATAAATCGGGAAACATTCGGCAAGGAAAGGAGTCAAGTTGCGGTTGTTGTCTACGACTACGCCGTACTGGCCGGTACCCAGGGCTTTTTTCACCACAAAAAACTCGACCGGATCTTCAGATTAGCCGGGGAGTTGAATATTCCGGTGGTCATGTTTTCGGAAGGCGGCGGCGGACGTCCCGGAGATGTCGATGTTACTA
>QMMS01000671.1 GCA_003647375.1 Deltaproteobacteria bacterium | reverse complement strand
AGAACGCACGGCATGAGCAGGACTCCTGAGCATATGACTTGGAAGCGGATAATTGGAAGATGCAACAACCCGAACAATTCCAAATATCCTATATATGGCGGTAGAGGTATTAAAGTATGCGACCGTTGGCGCAACTCCTTTCAGTGCTTTTTTGATGATATGGGTAAGCGACCTGAGTCCAAAACAAGCATTGAACGCAGAGACAATAACGGCAACTACTGCCCTGAGAATTGCTACTGGGGAGATAATTTCGACCAAGCAAATAACAAGTCCAATAATATATTTATAGAATACTGCGGGAAGAAAATGACTGCTTCTCAGTGGGGAAGACATATCGGAATGAATGATAGAAAGATTCGCCAGAGAATGTCTCGCGGGTGGTCTGTTGAAAGAACTCTGACTACGAAGTGATTTCATAGTCCTGTATTCCCATTGTAGTTTGAAAATTTTAGGGTGGTTGGAACACCATTTGAACGGACATAGTTTGACGGGTTCTGATTTGACTGACCAGATATGTTCTCCATCTGGAAGTAGGTGCTTGCTGCATTTACAGTTACCAGAATATTACCATCTGCATTCGGAGTAACCACGACAGCCCAGAGTTCATCTGCACCTGCGCTTACCACTGACTCAACTATGCCAAGCCCTGACAGGTCATAGTCTCCGACACCTTTCGCACTGAACACCCATGTCTCACCTGACTTCGCTGCTATATTCTGTGTGACAGGTACATCAGAGTTGAGAAGATGGTTTGTGACCACGCGACTTCCGAACCACGAAGGATCATTCGCCTTATCCTGGCGGTAGATGCCCTCGAAGTCTGGCAGTGCGAGTCCGTCAGGCGTGATAGGGGTCTTGCTGCCATGACCCAGTGCCATATACTGCAACTCGTGGTCGGTATAAGATGCGTTCGCAGCACCATCAGTGAGCATGTACATACTACCCGCAGCAGCGAACTGGTAATCACCGTCCAGCGTGTTACTCGCCTTAGTATCCACAAACGTGCAGCACTGCTCACCATTCAGAAGCGTATTGCCTGCGCCATCATACGAAACGAACACCGCGTTACCGATCACCGTATCACCGATATTGAACTTGGCTACACGGTCAGATAGGGATACGAACACGGGCGTGACTGGGGTGGAGTTGACCAGTACGCTCCAGCCTACAGCGTCAACCGTATCAGGTGCTTCGGTGAACTGGACTTGGATGTAATCCTCACCAGCGGGGTGGAATATGTAGGCGACACAGAATCTTGTGCTGCCGCCACCAGAGTACCAGCAGAATTGTCTTTCGTTTAAGGTTGGTTGATCACACCCACGGTCATACAGGAACTGGTAGAACCGCTCATTCCAGCTACCGACAGGTATCGAGTATTCTGTAAACAGTTGATGCCACATTTCTGAGAGCGTACCAGTGAACCCCAACTGCTGGAGTCTCATGGACTTTAACTCGTTTAATGTGATTGGTGCTGACGCACCAGTGACATCCAATAATGCGCTGTAGGCAACTTCGTTGAGCGTACTCATAATTACATCCTCTTGCTTGATATGGATCGCAGCATGAGAGAATACCTGCCGCTAATCCCTTTCCGTCCGTACCACAATAGTACACTCTGGTGAAACATTCCAACTGCTGATCATCTCATCCATCTGTTCTTTACTGATGCCGATGACCTCGATGGTGCAACCATCAGTGATCCTGATCGTGTTCATACTTGTGCGTGAAATACCGCACCCTGCCGAGAAGACGAATACCAGACTCAGCAAGATGCGGTGCATGAACTTATTTCTCGCACTCAAGCGGTCGGGTCAACTGCTTGAAGATGTAGTCGCCATCACAGTGGTCGCCCCTGCATATCCTGACACCACCACCATCTGGGTCAACTTCAGCAATCAGGCTGTATCTGAACCGTATCACACCATCGGTAATCGGTATAATCTCAGCGACACCGACCTCGACCTCTTTTGTAATAAAGTCATCGTCATCCAACACGTAGGCTACGCTCATCGTGAGGATTTTATCCCCAAGCATCACGTACCAGACAGGTCTGGAATCACCATCGAAGGTGTACAGGTACGATGCGGTATACACATCATGTGCCTCGATATTTACCCCGAATCCAGGCTGCTCTGGGTCATACCACGATCCAGTCATACAGGGGTCAAGTGCCTGTGCCGTTGTGGACAGCAGGAACAGAGTTAAAATTAGTAAAAGTTTTTTCATGATGTTTTCCTTATGAGTATTTCGTTGCCAGTTCAGCTTCGATGTACTGAAGCAGTTGCTGGAGTGCAGTTTGTCCTCCTGCTGGGAGAGTGGTTGCGAACAGTTTAATGTCAGCCTGTACTACAGTGTTCGCGCCTTCTGATAATTGCCCAACGCCAAGCACGGTAATGTCTGCTGGTGTAACAACCCACGCAGCACCATCCCATACCTGATTATAGTGTATTGATATTGTTTGACAAACTACTGTGTCAGCTAGGAATTTTGGGGTGATCGGTTCTGACATTATTCTGTCCTTATGGGTCGTCCGTGCGGTAGGTTAAGTTTATTACGAACCCTACCGTGCTGGAAAAGTTTTTAAACCTGCTGAAGTGCATTGTATCTGGAATTGT
>QMMS01000670.1 GCA_003647375.1 Deltaproteobacteria bacterium | reverse complement strand
GATGTCACGCTTCCTTTCATCTACTCCGTTTCCTTGACTTGCGTAGTCAACACGTAATAATATTAGTGCTTAATACTTAGGCCACACGAACCTTGATAACACTACCTGTGCGATACATACCACCGACTGGGATTCCTCCACCGTCTGCTGCAGTATCATCGTTATGTTCTGGTAGGTTGTTGAGGTTAGATACGCCTAGACCAAGCTTGCCCTTAAGTCGCTTTAGCTGGCCATCGTTAGGATCAACGTATACAGGCTGTAGATCTGGCTTTGCCATAACTTCCTCCTTTTATTATTCCGATTTTCTTGTAAGAATCAGCTGATCTTTAGTAACAAATACATCACCAAATTTGGATTGCAGCTTAGAAAGAAACACGATTGTATCGTGCTCAGTCACAATCTGCTTGGCACGTTGGACCGCAACTTCGCGGTCGTCGCCTGCCAATAATACTTCGGAATCGGCTCCTACTAGAAGAACAAATCCCTCAACCTTCTCTCTGTGAGCAGAGGGTTCAAGTGCTTTTGCTGTTTTAAACGCTTCAGCCTTGTGCTTGTATCTTACAATTCTGTCGGAAGTAATAACGGACGCAGCTTCAATCGGCTGCGATATTATTTTGAAGTTTTTTTTTCCGTGGAAGCCGTCAAGTACGACCGAAGGGAGGTACGGAGATCCTCCGTATCCTTTCGAAGACGTGCGATATCATCCTGCCGGTCTGCTGATGCAGACGCCTGATTAACAACCGCGGGCTGCTGGAGTACCGTCTGGAAAGTATTCCCAGGAGTACCATCTACAACCTCTCTGACGGTCTTAGTCAACGTATCGTCTCGTTCATCGCGGACGGTCCGGTTGTTTACGTTTCGCAAACATTCCGGTGCCTTAGCAGAAGCACCAATCACCGGGCAGGCCTCTTCGAAGGCTGCACACCAGTGCTCGTGAACTACTACCGCTTCAGACTGATCGATCGCGTTGAACTTAGTAACTCTCTTCTTGAAACTCTTGCATAGGGCGTCGGGGTACGAGCTGTTGCTTCCGGGACCGCCGGCTCCTGGGCCGCTCCAACGGATGGCTGCGTCTTCCTGGCCACCCACCGAAAGGATTCTCGAAATACCACCCGTCTCAGGGTCGACCTCAATGAAAATCTTCTCGTCTGCAACTTCTCCTTCTGGAGTTACTACGCTAACCTCGGTCGCTGCTTCCTTCTTTTCGTTAGAAGCATCTTCCCTAAGATTGATCTTGTTATTTCCTCTCATGTTATCGATGTGCTCCAGATCAACTACCAACTCGCTGCGCTCCATCTGCTCACGGTGAGCTGCTGTCTCCATGATGATGGAATGCGGGTTAGCAGGATTCTTTACGATTCCCATACCGCTGAAGGTAATGTCTCTTAACACGCGGGCTACGAGGTGCTTACCAAGGGCGCGGTTCCCGGCGACTACCTTAACAAAGCCACCGATAAGATCGTTAGGATCATATCCCATGGCCTGTGCTTCGTCGCGAGTGATGATGGTGTTGCCACCAATAAGGAGATCAAACTGCTTGAAGTAGCATTCCATGCTGACCTTCCAATCGCCGCTGGCGATCTCTTCCGAGTACTCGGGGAAGCGCATCTTGTGGATAACACCTGCTACTGCAATGTCGATGTCCAGCTCGTCAGCGTCGCGATTGGCTTCGTTATACTCAGCCATTACTTGCTGCGGATTGAACTGGGTACCGTCCTTGTACATGAACGCACAGTCATAAATATGACCAATGACACGCTCTTCCTCGTGCTCAATGTCGATGGCCTTGTGGACCACCGTGTTATGAGCCTTCATCATCTCCGAGGGAAGAAAGTGCGCACCGTTCTTGTTAGTCCCTGCCGAGACCATAATAGAACGGATGTACTGCAGGTCCCCCTGCTTCTCTTCTGGAAATTCTAGAGCAGCCTTCTCTTGAGCGGCTGCTGCTACGTGCGACTGCACGTCAATTGGAGCGTATACTCTGACCTTATTATTTTCTGTGCTCATTGTTTTCCTCCTAAACTAAGCAACAGTTTCTGCTGCGGTCGCAGCTGCCTCTTGCTCTTCTGAGTTTTCGTCGTTGCTTACGTTTAGTAGTTTCTCCAACTCAGCTAAGTTTGCTGTGCACGATGACTTAATCCGTGCGCGTTCATCTTTTACGGCTTGAACTTGGTCCTCGACATCCTGGAGTATTTTCTGCATAGGGATTTCTATCTCCTTCGACATAATTTTAAACTCCTTTTACCGATTTAACATCTTGATAAGGATATCGAGGGAACGGTTTAAGTCCCTTGAGAGATCTTCATAATCCTCTTTACTCTCTTTCACATCTTCAAGTCGCTTGTTAGCAAGGTCTTGTAGATCTGCGTGAGATTCAGAGATTTCCTTATCTTTATTACGTACCTGTTTAAAAAGATAAGCAATTAATAGCGCTTCTGCAACCTGAACAACGGCAACCCACCCATAAGACCTCATAGCTTCAGTTAGGAAGTCCCACATATGGCTGCTGCCTCCTTATTGTTTTAGTCGACTCCTACAGATGGCTATTGCCACGCTCTTGAGGTCTGCCGACTTCAGATTTTTCCTCTTCTTTAGATTCTGCTTGACGCTTGTAAT
>QMMS01000669.1 GCA_003647375.1 Deltaproteobacteria bacterium | reverse complement strand
TGGCTTGGTCCCTCATAAACATCTGACTCGCATTGTTACTTTTAGCATTAGCAGCTCGCTGTTCCTGATTAACAGGTACTTGATCAGCCACACCGACGTAATTGTTTTCTACAGGCTTATTAGGAGCATACTTCCCACGCCCCATCACTTTTGCTAAATTATCATTAGCTTGGTCAAAAGCACTCATTGGATTACCAAGAAGGGGGTTATTATTGACCTGCTGAGGGTTACCTATTTGTTGAGGGTTACCAACATCTGTTCCCGAAAAACCTGAGAGTCCTGAATTAGAAGAATAACCGCCGCTGCTACTCCAAGGGTCTCTTGATAAACCACGCGAAAAAATACTCATTATAAAAACCTACTGTGAATTGTTATTAACTGCCATTACAGCCAATGTTGTCATGTATTCCAGCACCAACATTAATTGCGGACATGGCACTTCCTGCTAAACCTGCATAAATATCTGCTATTGATAGACTGGTTTTTGAGTTAATATCAAACTCAGTCTTAAATGCTTCGGTACCAACTTGAGCACCAGACATCTGAATACGTGTATCCGCTGCATATTGAGCAATTTGATTCTTTTGTACTGTACTTTCTGTTTCTTTTGCACGTGCATAATCAGCACGTTCAGCTTTAAACTTTTCTATTTGGCTATTGAATATAGCTATCTCACCATTAATACGTTTTATTTCTGTTTCAGCTTCACTAGTAAAGCTGAGTATGTTCGCCTTAAATTCATCATTTAGTGTGTTATTGTTATCTATAATAGCTTTATTCTTTATTGATTGCGCTTCACCATTAGCTTTAAATGCATCTACTGTATAACTGAATGATTGAGCCGCAGCAGAGTAGGCACTAAATTTTAACCCTTCAACTTCTGCTTGTGCTTTATAGTTACTATAAGCAACACCACTTTGTTTCACTTCTTCACTGTATTTGGATATGCGCGAATTATAATAATCTATTTCCAATTTAACAGCGGACAACTCAGCAACTGCTGCATCAGTTTCTACCTTAAAATTTTGTACCTGCACAGCAAGAGCGTCATATTGTACTTTATATATTTCAACACTGGTTTTATTAATATCATTAATCAGTGCTTGTGCTTCTATTTCCATTTTTGCAGCCGCTAATTTACTAACTTCTGCTTCTACTACTGTTTTATACACTTGTGCTTCTGTAGAAAATTGAGTTATCTGAGCATTATAAAAGTTTATACTAGCATTAAATATATCTAAACTAATTTGCAAAACCATTCTAGAGGCTTCAAAAGCACGTTGCATTTCCTGTTCATGCCAACCCCCGCGTAAGGATTCAAATGCTATACCTTGCTGCACAGCAAACTGTAAGTTTTTAACTTCAGCATCAGCGTATTTAATCGCTATTTCACGATTAAATTCTGCATTTTCTGTATATGCTTTTTCTCGTGCTTTTTGCACTTGGTCATTTTGAATACCCTGTGGCATGAAAAACCCACGACTTGCCCACTCTGCATTAATTTGTTTTACTAAAACGGAACTAACTGAATCGAGCGCTTCTCTGCGCTTTTGCCATATTGTGTCCCATATACTATCTGGTATACCAACCCCACCCGCCATCATTTGTTGGACAAGACTATCTACTTGTTCTAATACATCAGATGTATAATCAACTTCTGTGAAATTAAATTCGCCATCAGGTGGTGCAATTAAATCTGCACCACAATCAGGTTCACATGCGGGATTAAAATCAGGTATATCAAGTTCAGGTACTTTTGGTATTACTATTGGTGTTAAAGTAGGCACTTTAACTGGCGCTAAATCAATAGGGTCAGGTAAATCTAAGTTAAAATTTAAATGTGGTTCGTAAACATCAAATAAATCGCTGTTCTTAGGTGTATTTGGGCGATCAAAACTAGGTAAAGACTCAGTGAATTCTGGTGCATCCCCTAAATCTATTTCAGGAATGCTGTTAAGAGCGGGCACTTTTGCTGTAAATGTAGGTATATTAAGGGTATAAGAGCTAACAGGTGCTAACCCAGTGTGATAATCTATCTTAAAATCTTTTTGACGAGTATCAGGGTATATAGGGTGCACCCGACTAATACGCCCGTTTCCTAACCTTTCAATGGCACTATCAGCAGTACTAATAGCAGCATCTGCTGCATTAGCCAAAGAATTGATTTGTTCGTTAACTGTTTGGTCTGCTGAATTTGCACAAGCCATAAAAATTCTCCGTTATCCTATGAATACACCTGTGGCAGTCAAACCATTTGGTATATTAAAATTATTACCTACATTATCCGGTTTAACTTCATTCCCGTCAAATATAATAATAGTTTCTGACGGGAAGTTTACTCCCGCAAAAGATTGCTGTGAACTATTCTTTGCCACAGGGGCAATATAAAACAAAGAGTGATCTGCGTTACAAGTCGCAGCATTCGTAGTAAACAGTGTACCAGAAATCCCTGTTATTGTATTCCAGTGTCGTGGCGTAGCTAAATAACCTATGAAATTTGTATTGAACAGTTGATAAGGATTATTTACCAATGCAGCAAATGAAACACGCTGTGACAAGCCTCCATCTGATGCAAAATCATCCAGTACAGCTAAAGATTCAGTGCAATAGGTCCATTGGTC
>QMMS01000668.1 GCA_003647375.1 Deltaproteobacteria bacterium | reverse complement strand
TGCCTCCAAAAGCAACATCCGGTGCTGCAAAGGTTAATTGCTTTGCAGCAAAATCAGATAAATTCACCCCCGGTCCACCAATTTGCACCCAGTGGTAAGATACAATTTCGTCATCTGGCTCAGTCGAGTTCGAACCGTTCAGCATGACGATCTGCCCTTCATCCACGATCTGGTCCGGGCCTGCATCTGCCGAGGGTGGTTGATTTGTTATAAACAGCGGTTCAAGACATACCTCTATGGAATCTTCACGCTCAAAACCTTCGGTATCGAATGCGCTTGCTACGAAACAATATGGTTTGCTTTCATCCAGATTGTAAATGGTGCAATATGCATCCATTCCCTCCCAGGCTGGATCTGCATAATCGTACGGTTGGCTCTGCTCGCGGGAAAAAATTCTGTAACCTGCCAGATCCGGTTCTACATTTGGAGTCCACTCAAACGAGGCTTGAGTAGCGGCTGAAGTTTTGGGCATAAAGAAAAATGGGAAGTTTACTGTTAATAATAATAGTTTAATTTCAGGCAGTTAACTATTTTTTAAAGTTTGTATACTAAACGTATTTGACGATACTTGTCAAAATGCTGCCATTTTTTGACCACTGTTGCACGTTTTTTGTGGAATTTTCGAAGAAAAAGAATGAAACGATTCAAAGGATGTAGCGTGAGGATCTTTTAGATTTATAGAATGTATATCGACTACCAGGATTATTACGAATATTACAGGAACATAATCATCGAAATTACCCGGAAATCATCCGGGCGGATCATCATGCGGGATTGGTGTCCTGGCGGTCGGGTTTTAACTTTTACATTGAATCGGAATCCACATTCCCAGCAAAAGTTGAAAAGATTGACACCTGCCGCAATCCCGCATATGAACAAAGGACAGAAACTTCAAACCGGTGAAACTATAGGCGACGACGTTGTGGAATAGAAGGAAATTCATAAAACTGGCCATGGCCGGACTCATCGGCGGCACGGGGATCTATACACTTCTGAATGGCTACCGGAAAAACAATGTATTAGATATCGTGGTGTATCCGAACCCGGCCCTCCGGAAAGTTTCAAAGCCCATCGACAGGATTGATGATGCCGTCATCTCTATGGCCAATGCGATGATCGACACATTGAGGTTCAAGGCACCTTTCGAATTCTTTCTCCACGCATCCCTCTATAAGGGGCTGTCTGCGCCCCAGATCGGCATTCAAAAACGGCTCATTATTTGCGGCCTTTACGGGGAGGTCCGGGCAATAGTCAACCCGGAGATCTTGGAAAAAAAAGGATCCTATGACAGCGAAGAGTACTGCATGTCCCTGCCCCTGCATCGCCGCCAGACGGTCAAACGCTCCAATTATATAAAGGTCGGGTACCGGGGATTGGACAACAGGGAAAACATCCTCTATGCAAAGGGCCCTTCCGCCGCTTTGCTGGAGCACGAGATCGACCACCTCAACGGCGTGCTCTATATCGATTACACATAAACCAATTGAATCATCTGGCCCTACCGGTTTTCAAAACCAGAAGACAAATTGAGGTGCATACAAGATGTAGTCTGTCTCTATACCTGCTGAAAAACAGAGATATCATCCCAGAATGAAGGACGCGCTTTACCGGTGCCTTGCTCATGGTGAAATCGATATTCGGCAGACTACGCGCTCAGCTTCGAATGGGTATGACGTAGAACAGCACCGCAAAAAAATGAAAGGTGCTGCCGGCCAATACAAACAGGTGCCACACTGCATGGTGAAATTTCAAATTTTCCCAGCGGTAGAAAAGGATGCCGGATGTATAGGCAACGCCTCCCAGAATGAGCAGTATGATCCCGCCCATAGCTAGGGAGGTGAATAGCGGCTTAATCGCTACCAGGATAGTCCAGCCCATGCCGATATACAAAACAAGAGACACAAGACGCCAACGCTTTATTCGGCCAAACTCAATAACAGTCCCAACGAGCGCAAGGCACCATATCACGGCAAAGATCGACCAGCCCCACGAGCCGCGAAGGCTTATAAGGGTAAAGGGTGTGTACGTACCGGCGATGAGTATATAGATGGCAGCGTGGTCGAGAACCTGGAAAATATTTTTTGCGCGGGGGTTCTGGATGCCGTGGTAAAGCGTCGATGCCGTGTACAGAAGGATCAAGGTGGCACCGTAAACACTGACGCTGATGATATGCCAGGTATTGCCGTAGATGCCGGCAAATACAGCCAGAATGATTAGTGCAATGATCGATAGTATAATACCGAGGCCATGTGTTATACTGTTGGCAATCTCTTCGTTGGCGCTGTATCGGTTCAGATCAGATTCCATATGTTTCGATGCCAATTCCAATGAATGATTTGAATGAATCCGATGCAACCATGGGCTTAATTTTGTGGTTGCATCCACGGTGTAAATATAGACGTGGTTTAGTATAAAATCGTATCAAAGTATTGGTGTTTTTTTAATGTTACAGTTTTTTTACATTACACATATTGCTTTACATTTTATTGTTCCGGGGTTTGTCGTTGCACTGTTCTTTCGGAAAAAGTGGCTGGTGGCCTATCTGCTCATGGTATCCACGATACTGATAGACATCGATCACCTTCTGGCGGATCCCATATACGACCCGGAACGATGCAGCATGG
>QMMS01000667.1 GCA_003647375.1 Deltaproteobacteria bacterium | reverse complement strand
GCTGTAAACCATATTTGAGAAGCTGCCGATTGAGATGCCGCATCTTGTACAATTTTTGTGTAGACTGATGTACTGTATAAACCAAGGGACGGGTCATCAGCCACGTATACGGTTTTAGCACCGTATCCCGCCAGCAAGTCCGCCTGACCATTCACCCCGTCTCCTATCAAAACAGCACTCGTATCAATGCCCAAACTTTTTGCGTAAGAAAGCAATTCAAGGGTCGGTTTTTTAATTTCGCTATCTTTTGTTTCTGAAATTACAAGTATTTTTTCCATGCTTATTGCTCCAATGCTTCCAAGTCCAATTACGAAAATAATTCCCCATCACCTAGGTCTTCGTTAACAAGTAACTCCAGAGCCTGCCTGGTGGTTTCTTCTTCTTTCCCTTCAAACAACCGGCCGGCTTTCCTTACTTCCGGCTGCAGCAGCCTCTTCACGACGGTTTTACTACCTTGACGTCCAACCATACCTGGTTCCACCCCGATATCTTTTAAGTTGACTGTTTCCACGGGTTTCTTCTTTGCCAGCATCATAGCGCGCAACGATGACAGACGGGGCTCAAAAAGACTGTCGTTCACGGTAAGTACGGCTGGTAAAGACAATTCTATAACCTCGTTCCCATGGTCTCCCCTCCGGTGAACCGTAAATTTGTCCTTGCCGACGGACACTATTTTCGACAAATTGGTGATCTGCGGCAAATCCAAAAATTCAGCCAGCATAGACATGGTCAGACCGGCATCCGTATCCTGGGCCTGTCTTCCACCAAGAATGATATTGTAGTTTTGATTTTCCATGATTTTTGCAAATGCTTTTGCATAGGCAAAGGAATCAGAGCCTTCAAAACCATCATCCAATACATGGATTGCCTTGTCAGCCCCCATGGCCAATCCTCTGCGCAGGACATCCGCCGCTTGGTCCGGCCCAATAGTGACCAATGTGATGGTACCCTCTCCAATTGACTCAATGATCTGCAATGCGGCTTCAACGGCAACTTCATCCCAACCACCGATAACGTAATTTAACCCTTCTTCAATGAGTGCTTCGTCCTTGACGCGAATATTTAACTCAACATCCACGGCTTGTTTAATCATAACAAAGATATTCAAAATAACCCCCTGCTGGTACATGGATGGACAACGTCCATCGTTGTCCATCCATGCGGAAATATATCAATTTAATTATTTGAGGCAGACCGCATTACAAGACCCTCAGGATCAAAAGCGGGTTTTGTGTTAATTTCGCCTTTAAATATTTCACCGGCAATGTTGACTTCCACCTCCAGTCCATTCAGGTGCGAGCCTTCCTCATGCTTGACAAAGCCAACGGCCACAGGACGTCCGATACGATAACCATATGCCGCAGAAGTGGTTCTGCCAACCATTTTTCCATTAATGATTATAGGCTCATTTCCCAGTGGGACCGCGTCAACGTTATTGAACGTAATGAGCACTAATGACGAATCAATACCTTTGTCTTTTCTTTCTTGAAGAGCATCACGCCCGATGAAGTCAGACTGCCAGTGGACGGCAAATTCAAGACCTGCTTCAAGGGGACTCAGATCCATATTGAGATCGTGTCCGTATGCCAAATATTTCTTTTCAATACGCATCGATGTCTGGGCATACATACCTGCTGGTTTTGCTTTTTCTTCAGTCAAAATTCTGTATAGTGACTTTGCATCATCCCTGCGGCACATCAGCTCCCATCCGGCTTCCCCCACATAGGAGATGCGGGTGGCCTGGATATCAATTCCGCTGACGGTTGTAGAGATCGTCTTGAAGTATCCCAGATCATTCCATTGGGATGCATTGATTTTTTTTGCGATACGAGCGGAATCAGGACCCATAAGCGCCATCATTGCAAAATCTTCGGAAGCATCACGAAATTTTACCCTCTCTTTTTCCTTTTTCTGCCGGGCAAGCCAACCCAGATCCTGTTTGATATGTGCCGTGCCGACCAAAAGGCGGTAGTGCTCATTCGTCAGGCGTAAAACGGTTAAATCACTTTCGTAAGTTCCCCGTTCGTTCAGCATTGCCGTATATATAGCGCAACCGGCAGGACGTGCCATATTGTTAGCACAAACCCGGTTGAGGAAAGATTCAGCATCAGGTCCTTCCACCTCGATTTTGCCAAAGGGGGACTGATCAAACAAGGCAGCTTCTTTGTGGGCATACCCGACTTCCAGGCCGACCTGATCGAACCATTCCGGTCTTGAAAAGGTAAGCTTCGGTTCTTTTAAGCAATTAAAGTAGACCGGGCGTTCCCATCCATAATATTGTCCAAATCGGGCATTGTGGCTTACCCATTCTTCATGAAGCGGCATCAATCGTAGATTTCTGGCGGTTTTGTGCTGACGGCCCGGGTAAGTAATTTCATAGTGGGTCCCAAGTATTTCAGGAACCCGTTCGGCCAGTGCTTTGGCGGAACTAAAGCAATCCGGGTACCGTTTGGGGCTCAGCTCTGAAAGATCCATTGGGGGATATCCATGGACAATCTCATGGGCCAGGGCCATACCAGCGCCGCCGCCAATGGCGATGCCGATGGAGTTCAACCCGCAGCACAGATAAAATCCTTTTGTTTCCGCACTTTCCCCAAGCATAAAAGTACCGTCCGGGGAAAAAGCTTCGGG
>QMMS01000666.1 GCA_003647375.1 Deltaproteobacteria bacterium | reverse complement strand
CCCCTTTGTGGAGATGACTATCATCATGGAGGAGATGGGGAAAAAGGCTTTTCCAGGCCCGTTTTTCTCTACGGTAATCCTGTGCGGCCTGGTTTTGCTGGAAGGGGGGTCTGATAAGCAGAAGAAGGCGCTCCTGCCCAAAATTGCCGCTGGAAAAAAGATTATGGCCTTGGCGCAATACGAGGAGGAGGCCAGTTATCTCGAGACGGGGATCCAGCTGTCCGCCCGGGTCGAAGGGGCGGATTATATTCTGAACGGCAAAAAAATGTTTGTGCCGGACGCCAATATCGCCGACGAGATTATCGTCGCCGCCAGAACATCCGAAGGGGTCACGCTTTTCCTGGTGGACGCCAAAACACCCGGAGTCTCCATCCGGAAAATGGGAACCATCGGCAAGGACAACAACTGTGTGGTCACTTTTGACAACGTGAAAGTGTCCGGGGATGCCATGGTCGGCGAATCCGGTAAAGGGTGGCATATCCTGGAGCAGGCCGCTCCCAAAGCCACGGTAGCCAAATGTGCGGAAATGCTCGGTGGGTGCGAAGAATCCATCGCCATGACCACGGCCTATGCCAAGGAAAGGGTGCAGTACAGCACGCCCATCGGTGGGTTTCAGGCCATTCAGCACTACATGGCCGATATGCGCGTGGCTTATGACACCAGCATATACTATCTGCACAAGGTGGTCTGGATGCTGGACGAAGGTATGGATGCCACCAAGGAAGTGTCGGCGCTCAAGGCGCAGGTGAACGAACAGTACAAGTTTATTACCGAACGTGCCGTGCAGATTCACGGTGGCATCGGCACTACGCGGGAATTTAACATCGGCCTGTTCTATCGGAGGGCCAAAGCATTTGAGTACATTCTCGGTGATACGGCGTATCACCACGATAAACTGGCGGATGCTTTGGGGATGTAGTAATTACCTACAGTGTTAACCCTATGGGTGCAATGATAGGGTTAAGAGATCTAAGGAAATGAATTACTGGGTTCTACCGTTTATAAAAAAAAGACGTTCCTTAAAATTTTTTTCTGTATTCAGCAGGTGAAAGTCCCGAGTATTTTTTAAACACTTTTCGGAATGAACTGCTGTTTTCGTATCCGATCTGAAACGTGATCTCTTCAATAGAGCGGTTGCCTTTCTCCAGCATTCTCTTGGACATCTCAACCCGAAACCGTTGGAGATAGACCAGAGGCGAATCCCCGGTTGCCTTTTTAAAACGTCTTTGAAACGTTCTGGGGTTAATAGGTGACCAGCATGACCGACATCATCACATCGGACAATATCAGGGAAAAACTCGTATTGAAAACTGTCCATAACATTCGGAATCTTAAAGAGAAAGAAGATACTACCCAAGGGATGTATCGGGAAGGGATCAAACTGGATCTCCAAAGATCAATATTATTAACCGAGTCCTACAAAGAAACCGAAGGGCAGCCCATGGTGTTGCGTCGGGCAAAGGCCATGGAACATATTCTGACCGGCATGGGGCTTTATATTCAGGACTGGGAGCTGATAGTAGGCAATAATGTACCAACCCCTCAAGGGTTGTACTTCGGGATCGATATGAATTACAGATCGGTGCAGAGGGTGGTTCACAGCGAGGAAGGCCGATCACTGTTGAATGATGCAGAGAGAGCCGAACTGGATGAACTCATTAAATATTGGAAGGGAAAATCGATGAGTGATATTCAGCAGAATAAATTCAGCGAGAATATCTTGAAATACTGGAACATGGCTGAAGCTTCCCCGGGATTATGGTCGCACTGGTCGGAACTGGGGATTCCCAACTATGAAAAGATCTTTAAGGCAGGCTTAAAGAGATAGATGACAAAGCACCATTTGACTATATTGAACAGAAAGAGTTTCTTGAAGCGGTAATCATTTCTCTCAAAGCCGTCATAACCCTTTCCCACCGCTATGCGGATATGGCCAGGCAGATAGCCGACGGGACAGACGATCCGAAAAACAGGGAACGATTGATGAAGATTGCCTGTACCTGCGATCGTGTTCCTGAGCATCCCCCGGAAACGTTACTCGAAGCGCTTCAAGCGTTTTTCTTTATCCACGTGGTTCGTTATATAGAGTATTCAACATTGGGAATCGGCATCCGTTTTGATAAACTGTTCGGCCCCTTTTATGAAAATGATTTGAAAAACGGAAGCATCACCGAGGCGGAAGCGCTGACGCTGCTTCAACTCTTATGGGTCAAGGTTCATGAGCTTGGTCTGATCTACTCCCCGACCTTGACCGCTGCTTACGGTGGTGTCGCTTCCCTGCAGGCCATTACCCTGGGTGGTGTTGATAAATTTGGTTTGGATGTCACCAACAAGATGACTTACCTGGTACTTGAAACCGCTAAAATCATGAGAACCCCGGAACCGACGATTGTTATGCGATATCATGATGGCACACCGGATGAGCTCCTACTGGCGGCAACAGATTGTATTAAAAGTGGAATCGGTTACCCTTCTTTTTTTAATGACAGGGCTATTTTACCGATGCTGGAGGGCTGGGATGTCCCCATGGATGATGCAAGAGACTATGCGGTAACGGGTTGTGTCTATCTTGAAATTCCAGGGAAGAATATGGCGAGGAGAGCTTATGGCGCCATGATTCTGCCGCTGGCTTT
>QMMS01000665.1 GCA_003647375.1 Deltaproteobacteria bacterium | reverse complement strand
CTTCGAGATAGAGGGCAGCACCCATTCCGTCGGTGATTTCCAGGACTCTTTGGGCAAAATTTTCCTCCATCGGGTTGATGATGTCATCGGCGCCCATTTGACGTCCCAGTTCGGCCCGTCCGATTTCAGGTTCCGAGAGAATGACCCGCCCAGCCCCCTGGCGTTTTAGAATCGCACACGAAGCCAAGCCCACCGGACCTCCGCCGCAAATCACCACGTTATCACCCGGACGTATGCCACCACCGCGTTCGATTACCGCATTGTAGGCCACACTGGAAGGCTCTACCAGGCTACCAAGCTTGAACACTTCGGTATCTTCATATCGTTCTCTAAGCGGGTTCAAGCTCCACAGACACCGATCCGGCAGGACAATATACGATGTAAAAGCGCCATCAACGTTGAATCCAATTTCATCCAGCCGTTCGCAGTGATTCGGCCAACCATCCGCACATGGTTGACATGATCCGCACCAGAGCATCTCTTCGGCACATACCCATTCGCCGCCTTTAAACGGCTGATTGGTGTTTTTGTCATAGGCGCCGGGACCGGCTTCCACGACAACGCCAGAGAGCTCATGGCCCAAGGTACACGGAAATCCGGTCAGTCCCGGATACCAGATGTAGCCGTCATCATCCGGTTGAGCCATATGAACATCGCTGCCACAAATACCGCAGGCTTTCAATTGAATCAACACCTCCCCCGGACCGGGTTGCGGTATGTCGATCTCTTCGATCGTCAGTCGTGGATTGTGCCAGACTTTACTGCCCAAATAGGTCTGCACCTTATCAATGTCCTTGGTACCTAAAACAAAGTCCGGTTTGGGATCCCAATCAGCGTGAAGTCTCACAGCTTGCATTTTCCCTTTCATGGTGTGTCCTCCCTCTTTAAGTGTAACCGTTTCCATTTCCTGGTAAATTTTTTACGCGACAGTTTTACAACTGCTGGTTCTAACAATCAGTTTAGGTTCTAAAATATGTTTTTTGGGTTCCTTGGTTATCTTGATGATGCAATCCAGCAAAATGTCGGCAGCCAGTTTCCCCATTTCGTATTTAGGTTGGCGAACGGTGGTTAGGCCGATTTCCGGAAAAGAGGCGAAAGCAATATCATCAAAACCGACCACCGCTATATCATCAGGAACCCGAAGCCCCGATTCTCTAATACCTTGAATGACACCCAGGGCCATAAGATCGTTTTCGACAAAAAACGCCCGGGGAAACCCCTGACCGGCAATGATCCGTTTGATGATCCCATAACCGGCTTCTCTTTTCAGATCGCCGGTAAAAACAAGGTGAGCGTCAAATCGTATATTGAATTTCTCCAGGGCTTGTAAATAGCCTTTGAAACGTGGGCCTTGGGAGAGCCTGTCGCTTTGGGTGCCGATAAACCCGATAGTCGGATAACCCTGTTCAATCAGATGTTTGGTGGCGACAAACCCACCGCGTTCATTATCAATAACCACAAAACTATTTTTTGCATTTTCAAAACGCGTACAGAGTGACACGATGGGGATAGATCCAATCGACAAGGGATCTATTGTGGCAGATTCCTGAAATCCTGAGGCCAGAATGATTCCGTCCACCCGTTTTTCAATCAGCAACTGTAAATAACGCGCTTCCTGGTCACTTTCATAATTGGTGTTACATAAAAAAACGCTGTACCCTTTTTTCTTGGCACCGTCTTCAACCCCGCTGGCAACCTGCGGGAAAAAAGGATTGCAGATATCCGGGATAATCAATCCGATGGAATGGGTTTGTTTTCTTACCAAACCTCTGGCTATGGCGTTGGGCGTATAACCGCGGGCGCGCGCCACGGCCAGGATCTTTTCCCGAGTATCGGGCTTGACACCGTATTTGTTATTGAGGGCACGCGAAACGGTTGCATATGAAACACTTGTTTCTTCCGCTATATCTTTAATTGTTGTTGTCAAAGTTTTTTATCCAATACCTGATCATGAATTTTATTGAAAATAGTAAACGTTTACGAATAATGCAAGCTCTTTTTGATTTTCTTACGAAAACTTAAAGGATCCCCTCGCTTAATACGGCAAATGAGGCTATACTTCAGACTCTTCAACCCATCTAAATGATTTAGGATCTGAACATAGACAAACGTTTTAATAGGTCTTGACAGGCCATTTATTAAATGATAGGTGGAAATTATCTATCAAGGTAAACATCCTGCCGCATTGCAATCTTTGTTAAATTTCAGTCCCTTACTTAGTGAATATGCGTTATGGAATTCCGCCTTGGGCGAAATAAGGTTGCCAAACGAACCGCCAAAACGCGTTTCGCGTTGGCGGAGCTTTTAGGATACATGTAAACGTTTACAACATTTCTACAATGTATTACGGAGTGTGGTATGGCCTATCCATCTGAATTTTACCTAAGAAAGTATTCTATCGGTGTTGGCGATCGCTTCGGGCACCAAGGTGCGGCCCAATTAGCGGCGGTGCAAAAAGCCGTTGATCTGGGCGTGTACGTCACGCCGGTATGGAACAAGTCGTTTCGTGAACACCAAATTATCGGGACCACACCACAAGACCAGCGACACGCCGCTGACCAGGCCGTAATCGAATTTGGCTGGCAGGACGCCTATTATGTGGATGCGGATCATATCAATCTGAATAACGTGGACG
>QMMS01000664.1 GCA_003647375.1 Deltaproteobacteria bacterium | reverse complement strand
AATGTATCATCCGGAGGGACAGGTTGCGGAGGTATTCAACCTTGGGGATTACTTGAAAGATACCATGCAGCAGATAAAATCAAAGATTCAGCACCGGAACATTGACCTTCGTGTTGACGTGGAGACATCACAAAGCGTTTCCATTCCGGAAAGGATTCTTTCCAAAATCGTGATTGGGCTGGTAAAGAATGCCATAGAGAACACACCTGACGAAGGCAGGGTCGATATTTCGGTAAAGGATATCAATAAAGGTGTCAACCTGAGTGTTCATGATTTTGGAACCGGTATTGCGGGCAGGCATCGCAAGCTCATATTCAGCGGATTTTATCCAACCCAGGCCACAGATGCGTATTCCACGAAGAACCCATTTGATTTCAATGCCGGTGGGAGGGGAGCTGATCTGATGCGTATCAAAATCTTTTCTGAACGCTATCATTTCAAAGTGGATATGGCATCTAAGAGATGCAGGCATCTCCCAACATCCAGCGATACGTGCCCCGGGGTAATTTCAGCGTGTGAATTTTGCAGAAATCCGACGGACTGCCACGGGTCCGGCGAAACGGTTTTCAACGTTGTTTTCCCTGCCGACACTTAGTCAGTGCCCATCCAGAAATAGGGATTTTCGCGTTCTGCCAAGGCAAGCGTCGGATTTAACCCGGAGGAATAGCGTGCTATTTTGAGGAGTTAAATCATGGCGCCCAACGCCGGCAGGGCGTGAAAAGACCATTTATGGATGGGCACTAGTTAACCGTTTAAACCCAATATCACTAACTTAGGTGATAGGCGGTTCCATGTAATGTAGCGCAGGTCTTTAGACCTGCAAAACATGTACAAGCAGAGCTGAAGCTCTGCGCTACATCATTAAGTTAACGGCATTACGTTTAAACCTTTAGGGCTCGCGCAATGGTCCAGGCTTTTCTTTCCCCCTCAAAAGAAAAAAATATTTCTCTGCGACTCTGTGGTCTCTGTGAGAGATATTAGCCACTTGTTATCATAATTCTTATACAGTCGTGGGCTCTTTAAGGGCGACACAGTCGCGATGAATAAAATCGTGTAACGATTTTATTTGACAATAAAATACCAGTTCTGTAGGAATCATCATTTGGAAAGCGCAAACATATCTGTTTGTTATACCTGAGCTGAGCGATTTTTTCCGAAGAGATTGGTGCAGATCGAGATAAAAATCGCTCAGTTCAGGCTATTAACCTGGCGACTAAATACCCAACCCCTGTCATGCCGGACTTGATCCGGCATCCAGTCTCTTTCTGGATTCCCGCCTTCGCGGGAATGACAACCGTGGAGTATTTACCCGCCGGATTAATATAATTGGCTAAATTAAAAGGAGGCATCCGCGTGGACGTATTGGTACTGTTAAAACAGGTTCCTTCAACGGAATCCATGATTGAAATTGCCGGGGATGGGATATCCATCAAGACCGATGATCTCAAGTGGGTCATCAACCCTTACGATGAACTTGCCGTGGAAGAGGCGCTCCGTTTACGGGAGGCTCATGGCGGAACCGTAACGATCTTGACGGCTGGACGTGAAAAAGCTGCCGAGGCGGTCCGAACGGCACTGGCAATGGGTGCCGACAGAGGGGTTTTGATTTCAGACCCTGTTCTGGAAAGCTGTGACCCGCTGAGCACGGCAACGGTGTTGGCCGCGGCGGCCAAGGAGATACCCTTTGACCTGATCATTGCAGGACAGCGGGCCGTGGACGACGATGCCTACATGGTCGGCTCTACAGTCGCCGAGGCTTTGGGCATCCCGAGCATTACCATGGTGATAAAAGAGGAGATTGTCGAAAACAGGATTCAATGCCACCAGACCATCGATGGGGGCATCGCTGTTGTGGAGGTGCCATTGCCGGCGCTCATTACGACCCAACGCGGATTGAATGATCCAAGGTATGCTTCTCTGCCGGGCATTATGAAAGCCAAAAAGAAACCTCTGGACAGCAAAACGCTGACTGATCTGGGGCTTGATCCGCAGATGTTCTCGGCACCGAAAATGAAAATCGTGGCCTTGAAACCGCCGCCGGAAAGAAAAGGGGGACAGGTCATCGAAGGGGAGACGCCCCAGGAAAAGGCCCGGGAACTGGTGAGAATTTTGCACGAGGAGGCTAAAGTTCTTTAAATCCGAAGCACGAATATCGAAATTCAAAACGGTTCGGTTCTCTCTCATCGCCCAGAGCAAAGTCGAGGGGCAAGACCCAATGACCTAAATTTTAATGATCAAAACGAAGTTACAAAGCTCGTAACTATTCAGCCACAGATTCACACAGATGAACGCAGCTATGTTTAAACACAAAGAAATTACAGATATTATACTTAGAAGTTTTTATGAAGTTTATAATGAGCTTGGCAACAAATATTGAAATTGGCTTATTATTAAATTTCGGCAGAAAACCGGAATTTAAAAGATTTGTATATGATAATAAAAGAAAAAATATCAGTGATGATCAGCGAAGATCGGCGGCTGAATAGTTACAATATTTCTAACATTAAATACCCATAAAATTTTATCATATCCGGGCTTCTGGCCCGGGTAAAAGATGAGGTGAAACATGTCACAAGGAATCATGGTCGTTGCAGAGCAGAGCGATGGTGCCTTTAGAAAGGTCGCTTTTGAAATTTT
>QMMS01000663.1 GCA_003647375.1 Deltaproteobacteria bacterium | reverse complement strand
TCGATATAATAAGTCTATCCGCTGGCTTTTAAGGGGCGAAAACGCTAGTAAGTACATCCCTATAGCAACTAATTACATAGGCCAATGGAATAGTAATTCTCCCGGTGTAGCTGCTGTACACAAAACTCTCCCAGATAAAACTACCATAGATATATATCGTGCAGGTTGGATAGTAAATTGTATCATTACTACAGTAGATGTGCCCCTCTTACGTATAGGTCGATTAAACTTAGCTTTATTGAATGAACATGACCGCTTTCTCACTTTTAATGTTGAGTCGGGGTATTTTGTAGAAGAGTATTTGGGCTTCGGTAATAACAGCTCAAATAATACAAGTTTATTATATCTAAACAAGAATAACTCTATTATTGAAAATAATAGGATAGCAAAGTATACAGTTGCTAGTGATACTAATCCACCAGAACCATTTTGGGATGCTTTTGTTTGTTCTGGGCAGCAGCGATTATCGTATTTCAGATACCCTAATTATGCACCCTCTGTAAAAATGTATTCTCATGCTAGGTGGATTGACCTTGATTATTTGATAGGCCAATCTGGTTGGATTAATCATTTAGGCCCACATCCTTATAAGCTTGATACTAAAGAACCTGAGCAACAAATTATGGTTGCATTATTCGGCCCAACTGATCATGACAGTTCTATGGTGTCGGGCGAATTTTTTACCTATACTTTAGCTTATTCCAATCCTTATACAGACTTAGTAAATGCTGACGTAATTACAGCAAAAATAACAGCTAATATGGTTTTAGGCATCGAACTTTTTCAAACTATTAATATCCCCGTTAATAATTTCGTGGCACCTGAACCCGGTTGGGGAGCACTTAATAATGTATCTCAGTTAGATCTACGCATTAGTGATGATGGCACAGAATTTTGTATACTGTTTTTATCAGCTTTTCTTTTTAGTGGGGGTTTACGCACTATAGCAACTGCCACATCGTATATAACAGGCACTATTTCCCAAGACGGTGAAGGGTTGTTTCATATAAATGCAAGCGCATTATCTACACCCAAACCTTTTATGGGGTCTAATAGCGAAGGTCAGTACGGAGTAACTGTACCTATCACTGACACAGCTGTACTTTCAAGTTCTATGGTAGCTATCCGAGATAGGCATTATGCAGTTTCTGATGGGGATTGTTCTGAAGGCTGCACACTTTACCCACATAGTGATATAACGACCAATGAATACACTATGTCTTTTAGTTCCGATATGCATTATAGCGCATTGGATAATATATCTTATGATACAGCAGTTGACTATGTGGCAAACCAAGTATTAGTTGGTGGGTTTACAGTAAATAGTTCTGTCGAAGCTAGCCGCACTAGCAGTAAATCGGGTACAGGGAGCTTACAGTTAGTCCGAGGGTGTGGAGGGAGTTATATAGGGCCATCTACTGGTAGTAGAAGTTCGGAGGTTAGTAAATTAGTTAACTACCACACTTTAATTTCTTCTTCTGCAACAGTTAACGATAGTATAGTATTTGAGCTAGTTAATTTCGATACTTCAGAATCATATACTTTAAATAATAATACTGGGTGTGACCCAGCTCCTGAAGCAGATGTTTATAGGCATATAGATTTAGAAACTACCATTAACAGAGTAATGTATGCAGATATGCGATATGATTTATACATATTAGAACGTCATATTATAAGTGCTGCTGATTCAGATACAGAAGATACTATAGGTACTTCTACACCTCAATTTAGTTATTTTTCTTACCGCATTGAAATAGTATTAATAAAAGATGGCGACGAAACTATTTTACTAACAGATAATTTACCGACTCCAAGTAATTTTCGTTTACCAGCTAATTTCTCAAAATTAGGAAATGTTAATGGGCCGATAGAATGTACAGGGGATGAACTTCCTGATGGGTGTAATATAGTTTATCCTACCACAGATGGGAAGTATACTAATACTCCATTATCTGGTGATCCATGTTTTTATCGGGACCTTGCTCACTACCAAGAAGAAATTTTTGCTTTAGACTGTGATGAAGACAATAGTGGCACATCACAAGCAACTATGCTCAATTCAGATTTAGGTTTTATAGGTTCACTATATTTACAATATGTTAGTGAAGGCTATATAGGGCCAAGTGCGATATTATTTGATAGGTTTATAAATAATATAGTTCAAAGCTTTGGGGAAGGTCCGTGGAGTACACATAATAATGTTAGGGGGTACAACCCTTTTGGTCATAGTCAGCGTACTGAACAACCTGGCGCATTCGATGCTCATAAGTTAGGACATTACTCTGTAACAGGTTGCGGAAGTGATGGTATTAACTATATCGCTTATATCCATAAAAATGCTATTATGGTAGGTAGTACAGAAGAAGATTGGGTGTTAGTAAACGGTGAGTTAGTACAGCCTAGTGATGTACCACCTGATTACGGTAATAAATTTAAAGTGCCTCCGGGTACAGAAGTAACAGCTTCTTGGATAGGATAAAACAATATGGCATGTAGTAATTCAGCAGATGCGTTAGTTAGTTCACAAATAACCAGTTTAGCTACAGAGGCCAGTGCTGCTATTGACTCAGCAAATGAGGCTATTGAAGAACTTGGCTCTTCCGCCATTGGCTACACAGGTTTAGGTCTCGCTACTA
>QMMS01000662.1 GCA_003647375.1 Deltaproteobacteria bacterium | reverse complement strand
TTGCCATGGCCGCCGTGATGGCTTTTCTGCCATAACCCACACCCGTGACGGCAATGCCCGAGATGGCATCCAGGTAGGTCTTTCCGTTTTTATCGGTGAGGTAAATGCCGTCCCCTTTGACCAGCAGCGGTGTCTCTGAAATCTGATCGGATGTCATCTCGCCCGGAAAAAAGCACTGTCTCTTCAAGTCGCTCATTGTGTGAAACTCCTTTAATGGGATACCCGCGATGCACAAATTTTCAGCCCCTGACGTATCTACCCCATATAAGATATGGGATAGGAGCGCCAGATAAAAAATTAAGCGCTGCATGATTGCCCCGTATGTGCGACCCTTGCTTTGATGTCGCATTTGTGGGATATTTACCGGTAATTAAGCAGCTGCGTTAAACTTCAGGCCTAAATTTACTTCGAACCCTCAGCAACCCCTACGCGTTGCAGGAAATAGAGAAAGCGACACGCATTTCCGGTATTCCTTTTGAAGGAAAAACCGTGGTGCTCAAGGAGCAGATATCCGTATTTTTCGGGGTTACTTCACGCACAATTGACAATTACATTGAAAAATTCGGCGATGAACTGCGCCAAAACGGTTACGAGGTGATACGTGGCAACAGGTTGAAAAAAGACTCTCTTGAGAATGACAGATAATCGTAAACTGGGGATGGAGTTAGTCTAATTAGTCAAGGATGTCCCCAAAGATCCACTGGAAGAAATCGAGAAAGATATCAACGAATTGGAAAAGGAGATTCTGGCTATGTTGAGTGAGGTGACGCCATGAGCCATGAATTGATTCTCTATCAGACCGAAGACGGCGAGTCTCAGGTGCAGTTGCGGACTGCCGACGGCAGTGCGTGGTTGACCCAGATGGATATCGCCGAACTTTTTGCCACCACGAAACAAAATGTAAGCCTCCACATCAAAAACATCCTGGCGGAGGGGGAGTTGGTAGAAGAATCAGTTGTCAAGGAAACCTTGACAACTGCCGCTGACGGCAAGCGCTATCGAACCAAGCTCTACCGGCTGGAGATGATTCTTGCCGTAGGGTACCGCGTCAAAGGCACCCGAGGCACCCAGTTTCGCCAGTGGGCCACAACCCATCTCAGCGAATATCTGGTCAAAGGCTTCGTCATGGATGATGAGCGTCTTAAAAATCCCGGTGGCTGGGACTATTTCGATGAGCTTTTGGCGCGTATTCGCGAGATTCGCGCTTCCGAGAAACGTTTCTACCAAAAGGTGCGCGATCTTTTTGCCTTAAGTCAGGATTACCGTGCGGACGACCGTGAGGCGCAACTCTTTTTCGCTGAAGTGCAAAATAAACTCCTGTTCGCGGTTACTCAAAAAACCGCCGCAGAAATTGTCGTCGGCCGCGCCAACCCGGAAAGCCCCAATATGGCGCTGACCGCCTGGAGCGGATCACGGGTCCGCGAACAGGATGTCATCATTGCCAAAAACTACCTAACCCAAGACGAAGTGGACACCCTCAACCGCTTGGTGGTCATCTTTCTCGAACAAGCCGAACTGCGCACCAAAGAACACAAGGAACTCACTCTCAATTATTGGCGGAAGAACGTAGACCGTCTTTTGGAATTCAACGAACGCCCCGTGCTGGAACATGCCGGAAAAATAAGCGCCGATGAGATGAAACAAATCGCCAATGAGCGCTATGATGCCTTTGATGCGCATCGCCGCCAGGCCGAGGCCCTGGTCGCCGATGTGGAGGATATCAAGGCGTTGGAGGAGATCGAAAAGCGCGAGAAGAAGAAGGGGAAGGGATGAAGAAACATCGATAGGTTTCCCGCTGATTTTTTGTTTGAGCTGACAAAAGAAGAAAATAGATCTTTAAGGTCACAAATATTAGACGCCTACAGCCTACAGTCTAAAAGTCTTCAGCCTAAGATCGTGGAGTTATTGAACACGTGATTAATCGCATTTCAAAATCGCAGTATTTAAAAGGTCTCCAATGCCATAAAGCCCTCTGGTTTTACAGGCACCGGCGGGACCTGTATCCGGAAATACCGGAAGCAAGACAACGCCTGTTCGACAGTGGACATGAAGTCGGTCAAATGGCCCAGGCATATTTTGAAAACGGTATTGAAATTAAAGAAAAATACTACGAAATCGACAAAGCCATCGCAGCCACCGTGAAAGCGGTAAATCAAGGTTATGAGGCTATTTTCGAAGCCACTGCCTGTTCATCGGATGGTGCGTTTTCCCGGATCGACATTTTGAAGAAAGTGGATGATTCCGATGAATGGGACCTGATCGAGGTCAAGCAATCAACCGGGGTAAAAGATTACCACATCCATGACATGGCATTGCAGCGCTACGCTTTCGAGGGTGCCGGATACAACATTCGAAAAAGCATCCTGATGCACGTCGACAATCAATATGTGCGCAGGGGAGATATCGACATCAAAGCGTTCTTTGCCCTTGAGGATTGCACCGGGATCGTCAAAAGCAGGTTGCCCGATGTGCCGGGATTTTTAAGGGACCTCCTCGTGGTGCTGAACACGGACATGGAACCTTTTGTTGAAATCGGCGACTTCTGCAAAAAACCTTTTGAATGTGACTACACACACCACTGCTGGAAACACGTGCCGGCCTATTCGGTATACAATATTTTCAAGGGACCTCAACTGCAGGAG
>QMMS01000661.1 GCA_003647375.1 Deltaproteobacteria bacterium | reverse complement strand
ATACTGGTCCGGTGCGATGCCGTTACTCTGCCGCCAAGACCCAGACGGTTGGTTTCATATATCAGATGTTCAATGTGTCTGGAGAGGGGATCATCGGTCTCATCTATCATCTGAGGGAGTCTTATGGTGAGCAGCGGACACGATGGTCCGCTGCCTTTATAGCATAATTAAAATGTAGATCTTGGTTCGTTGTCATTGATTTCAACAACGAAGGTTCCTTTTTCTCTTGCAGTATCAACTACACCGGCCCGTTCAGCATAAAGCACATCCACAAATACTCTTTTTCCGCGACATCAGCGTTGGGCGCCATGATTTAAGTCCTCAAAATAGCACGCTATTACTCCGGGTTAAATCTGTCGTCCGCCTTGATCTCACGCAAAAATCCTCATTTCTGGACGGACACTAACTATCGCTGAAAATACTCTAACATCGTCGACATGGCGGTGTCCTCGTCCATGGGCGCAAGTAGCCTTCGAATTTTGGTTACCTCCTTATACGTCTCGTCGTCCAGCAGAAGTTCTTCCTTGCGCGTACCGGATGCGTTGAGGTTGATGGCCGGCCAGATCCGTTTTTCAGCACATTTTCGACTGAGTACAATATCGGAATTGCCGGTGCCTTTGAATTCCTGATAGATGATATCGTCCATTCTCGACCCGGTATCCACCAGAATGGTCGCAATGATGGTCAGGGATCCGCCGTTTTCGACGTTACGTGCGGCACCGAATATTTTTCTCGGTATAGCCAGCGCGCCGGCACCCAGGCCACCGGTCATGGTCCGTCCATGGCTTTGGGTAGTCACATTGAATGCCCGTGACATCCGCGTCAAAGAATCGATGAGAACCACACTATCCCGGCCTGTTTCAGCGCAGAGGATGGCAGTATGCAAGGCGAGTCGTGTCATACGCATGTGCATCCCAATGCTCTGATCCGCAGAAGAATAGATTACGTTAGCCCCTTTAAGGCCTCTTTTGAAATCCGTCACCTCTTCGGGACGTTCGTCCACCAGGAGAATAAATACATCCACATCCGGGTGATTGGCGATAATGGAAGCGGCTATGTGCTTCAAGATTGTGGTTTTTCCCGACTTGGGCGGTGAAATGATCAATCCACGTTGCCCCCTACCGATCGGGGTGATCATGTCAAGGGTCCTGCCGGTAAAATCGCCGGCCGCCTGGGTCATGATCAATTGTTCCATGGGACTGATACTGGTTTGATCCTGGAGCGATGTAAAACTGGAAAAGGTGTCAATTGGAATCTGATTGATCGTTTCCACGGAATGCAGTTGTGCGTTTGGGCTCCCGGCATCCCGTTTCTTCCCGCTGCCCTCAATATAGCCCCCTTCCGGAAGGTTGTGACTTTGAATCAAAGCTGCGGGCACAAAAGTGTCATTCGTACCTGGCAAGAAATTGTTTTCAAGAGACCGTAAAAAACCAAAGCCTTTGTCCAATATTTCCAGATGTCCTTTTAATGGTTTCAATAATCGACTCCTGTGTAAAAATGGGAAGGTAATGGGGTAGCACCTGAACGATTAACTGTTTATGATGCTATGCCTAATTTTCTCGAGCTTCCTGCTTATCTTTGCTGAGATTCGCTTCAGGGGGTTCAACGAGAAGGTGAATATGTTTTCATTTAGGTAGTATCCTGGAAATGGCTTGTCAATGGTTAATCGTCCAGATGTGACTCAGCATCAAAAAAATCTACTTGGTTGCAAATTACAAAAATATTGCGTATGCACGTTACGCCTTACGCTCAAGACCTATCTGCCGGTCATGGGAAACTTGACACATGGAATCATTAACAATTAATAAAGGAGAATCAACCATGCGAATCATCACGCTATTAGGCAGCGCCAAAAAAAAAGGAAATACGGCAACCGTATTAAACTGGGTAGAGGAAGAACTCGAATCCATGGGCCACGATGTGGAACGGATCTATCTCAACAACAAATCTATCCAGGGCTGTTTAGGATGTGCCAAATGCCGGGAAACGCCCGATGAGATCGCCTGTGTCCAAAAAGACGATGCCATCCATGTCATGGAGCAGATGATTTCATCCGATGGTACCCTGTATGCCTCACCGGTTTATTTCTGGGGCTTTTCAGCCCAGATAAAAGCGTTGATCGATCGTGGTTTTTCCCTGGTTACCAACTATCACAGACCAGGGCATACCTCTCTTATGGAAGGGAAGCGCATCGGCCTGCTTGTCACGGGTGCAGGCACCTATGAGGATAACACCGAGGGCCTTTTTACCTCCTTCGATCGGATTGCAAAATATTTATTGGCCAGAAAATCGGGTGAATTATATGTGGATGGGTGCACTGTGCCTGCCGAGTTGTCGAAAGATGTCAAGAATAAGGCCATTGATCTTGCCCGATCTTTGGTTGGAGGATAAATGAAACCCCGGTTGACCCATCTTCCCATCGTTGTATTCTGTTTGCTCGGCATTATCTGAACAATTATCTATTCATAGAGCTGTCTCCGGCAGATAGGGTCACAAAAAGGGGTCAGATCTCCACATTTGACAATTTGTAGCACAAAAAGGGGTCAGATCTCCACATTTGACAATTTGCAGACGATTAGCTATACTGATGCCATCGACCATCATATAGAAATTCTGATTGGAGAGAAACATGGCTCGCCCACT
>QMMS01000660.1 GCA_003647375.1 Deltaproteobacteria bacterium | reverse complement strand
TAGGTTAGGGTGGCAAAATGAATCATTCCAAATAGATACCCCAGGCGTAAACTGCCCATGGGTGAACAGTTGCGCAGGGATGCCATCAGCGGAACCAGGGCAAACCAGGCTATCAGGGGGCTGCCCAGGTTTGGAAAGGAGGCCGTGAGCAACAGTCCGGAGCAGACGGCACCGGCATATTTTGCGATGGCTATGTTCCGATTTTTTCCCACCCTGCTGAAATACAATCAAATGTTTGAATTATCAACACCCATTAAATGAGTATTGACCTATTCTTTACAACGGGTTAGAATAACTTCTTAAAAATAGTGGGATGCGTTTACGGCAGTTGCCATGATTTATTGGCGTCATCCATCGATGCAGATAATTGTTTCCAATGAAAGAGGGGAATGCAAATGATTGCTTCAGATGAACAGATGGAACGGTATCGTTTGACAGGTCGTATTATCGATCTGCTGCAGAGCGTGTCTACGGAAAACCTGGCGGAGTTGGTAAGCACTCTTGAAAAAGATGCTGTTGCCCGTATGAAAATTGATGGGGACCGCAAGGATCTGCGCATCAACTGCCTCATCAGCGTCGATTATTCGGATTCAGACCGTTTTTTCAAGGATTACATCCATGACATCAGTTCAGGGGGCGTTTTTATCAAAACCAGGGAATCTTTTTCCATTGGTGAAGAGATTGTGTTGTCCATGTCCCTGTCCGGTGACGAGAATGCTTTCAGGATTCCGGCCGAGGTTATGAGAAAGTCGGAGGAGGGGGTTGGCGTGAAATTCAAGATTCAAAGCCAGGTCCAGGAAGATATTATTACTTCATTCGTGGATGAGCTTAACGATCGGAAATAACAACGTATGATTGATAAAGATAAACGCAGCAAGGCAGAAATTGAATGGGAAAACCGCACCCTCTGCAGTGATGAAAACTGTATCGGTGTCATCGGCCCGGACGGCCGGTGCAAGGAGTGCGGCAAGCCGTTCGAGGGGGAGTTTACCCCTATTGCAGATGATGGTGATTTCATAGATGCCGAAGGGGAAATGGCGGATGCCGAAGAGGATTGTTCGGAAGAAAACCTTGACGGCCAAGGGGACACCGACTGGGAAAACCGCACCCTGTGCAGTGACGAAAGCTGCATCGGCGTGATTGGCCCGGACGGTCGGTGCAAAGAGTGCGGCAAGCCCTTTGTTGACAGTGACACCTAAATTTGGTGATATTTGAGAGGGAAGGGCTGCGCGGCCCGTCACCCAACCAGGGAGCCCTATAAAACCGCAATTTTGCCTGAAATTTGGCAGCTTGCGGCGTTTGCAAGATCCATTAATTAAATGTGGCAGATGGAGGATTGCGTGATGATCAGAATAGGTGCTGAACCGTCGAAGATGAGAGAGATCGATTTGGATGATGTCTTCCTGTCCAGACTGCAGCTCCTGATTGTCATGTCCAAGGCCTATTTAAGCGGGTATCCCTTGGGAAGACACCGGATCAATTGCATTCTCGAAAACGCGAATCATGTCAAATTGGAAGCAGTCGGCCTGGAGGAGGATCTGGAGTGGTTCAAGGATGATACATCGTTCAATGATACCCTGGGGTTCGACAGCGCTTTTTATCAGAGGGTAAAATTGCTCTCGGTCATGGCAGAAGCAATCGCGAAAGGGTATGACCTGGAAAACCACAAGAAAGAAGCGCTGGAAAAAAACCTGAATGCGGTTTGCGAGTCTATCACCTTCACCAAACAGGTCAGCGATATGCAATTTTTGAAAGTGGCATGAGGTGACTCATTATTCCAAACGTGAAAATAGTTGTTGTCGATGCAGACCCCATTGTCAGAGATTTTGTGGTCGGTACGCTGATGTACAGTGTCAACCGGGAGGTGCTGCCGTTTGAGAACGGTCTGGATGCCTGGCTATATATCGAAGACTACGGTATGCCGGATATCATTGTGGCCGATGTGAACCTGGAGGACCTTTCCGGAACAGAGCTTTTGGGTAAAGCCAAGGCCCTCAACCAGGGTACGGTAGTGATTCTCTATTCGGACCTGCCGGAGAAGGAAGCAATGGTCAGAGAGGCCGGTGCGGATGCGTTTCTGGCTAAACCGTTCGGCGTAAGCGAGTTGTTCAACCTTGTCCAGCGGTTTGTTGTGGATGGCCGCTCAAGCAACGGATAGCAAAACCTTGCTTTTGTTATAGATCCTTCAATCAACAAATACATCTATTTCCCCTTTTCCAATCCATCGTAAGCAACAATCATGTAAAATACCGGATCAAGCGGAAGTTGTTACATGCTGCATTTGAAAAATGACGACCCTGCCGTGGCTAAGCTTATCCATAAGGAGCAAACACGCATAGAGGGTACGCTGGACCTGATCGCCGCAGAAAACCATGCCCCCTGTTCCATAAGGGAAGCGCTGGGATCGGTTTTCACCACCAAGACCATCGAAGGGTACCCTGGAAAGCGTTATCACGCAGGGTGTGGGCATGCGGACGAAGTGGAGCGTCTGGCCATTTTACGTTGCCGATCGTTGTTTGGTGCCGAACACGTCAATGTCCAGCCGCACAGCGGCACATCGGCCAACCTGGCAGTCTATTTCTCGGTTTTGAATGTGGGTGACAGGGTTCTTTCCATGACGCTTTCCCACGGCGGCCACTTGTATC
>QMMS01000659.1 GCA_003647375.1 Deltaproteobacteria bacterium | reverse complement strand
TCTTTTACCAGGGTTGCCGTAAAATAAATTAAAATTGCCACCATGAATATCCCAATGAACCAGAAGGAGGCATAGAGCCCCTTACGGCTTAAAAATTTATCTAATAGTGTCATATACTCCTCTCCTCCTTGTATTATATTTATTCCACCAGTTAGCCTATTCCAAATCACTTTAATATAAAGAAAAGATAAAAATCCTTGATATAAGTCAAGTAAATCAATTATTTTAAATCTTTTTCTTTTAGACGCCAAGTAGAATCGGAAGCCCACTGACAGTATTGGCGGCACCTGGGGCACCCGTAGCCTAATCCCAATCCCGTTAGCCCCAAGGTCAAGGATACGGCGAAGCATGATAATTGGCAGACCTGTTTAAACGACAATATTCGTTCTACCCAGCGACTACCTATCTAAGTTGCTTGACCATCCGGTAGTGACTGGAAACCCCATTCGTTTCAAATTGAATAACCCGAGTTTCCGAAATGATCTCCATTCCCATACTGCGGTAGAGGTTCACCGCACGGTTGTCGCTTGCTACATCAATGAGAAGAAAGAGCGCTAACTGCCCTCATTAATATCAAGCACGACATCTTTGGGTAATGCCAGCCCCGAAGCAATATAGATAGCTTTGCATACTGCCGCAGGAACAACACAGGCCTCACAGGCACCATTTGCTACAAGAACAACCCGAGAAATTTTCAGGATACCGCTCTCCTCTTGCGGGCTGAGTTCCTGATAGGCATTGATAGGGGTTAGCGCTTCGTATTGTGAAGCCAAATCTTTAATGATCTCACAAGGGCTGACCACCTTTAGATTGACGTTCATGTTGTCTTCCGAGGTAGCCTTGATGATGGTTTTGAACCCACAGATTCCCGCATCGACCTTTACTTTTGCTTCCATGTTTGATCCTCCGTTAGGTATTGGTTAATAGTATAATTGAAACAATGGAAAAGGCCACTCCGATCCAGTTCACCGTCAGCAGCCGTTCTTTGAAAATGACGGAAGCTGCCAGTACCGAACTGGCGACAATGCCGGTGGCGTTTATTCCAAAAACTACAGAGCTGTCCAAAATATCGTGGTTTAGCGCGTTGACCAGGAAAAATACCGTACCGAAGTTGAACGACCCCAGCAGGATACCCGCCCACAGTACCTCCTTTTGAAAAAATGTTCGGAATGGAACCCGCCGGGCCAGGCTGATCACAACCCCTGACACAAAGGCGAAAAAGAAGCATGTTCCGGTAAATGCCGCAGATTGGTTGTAGGGTATATACTCCTGTTGGGCGAATTTGATGACCACATGCAACCATCCCATGCCGAAAAACAGTATCGCCGGAAGGTACACATACCGATGCAACCCGTCATTGGGCTTTTTGATGATACTGCATACCAGTGCTGTCAGTGCGAGCACCACGCTGGACACTTTCAGCGAATTCAGCGCTTCGTGATAAAAAAGGATAGAAAAAAAGATGGGTATCACCACGGACATCCGGGTTGAAATGGTGGTTGCAACCATGCCCGCTTTTTGAGTAGAGATACCCATAACGAAAAATATGCTGATGAGACAGATACCGATAACGATGGACAGTGAAAACCAGGGCGCCTGCCAAATGCCGGATTCCCTGAAAAAACCGGACTGCCCGTTTGAAACCACGCCCCAAAACGAAGCAATGACATAGTTGATTACAATCACGTGAAAAAGCTTGATTTTATGCTTTTCCAGTAGCTTGAATGTCATCAAAACAGATGTAGAGCATAAGATGCTGAGTATCAGATCAATCATGGCCGCGTATACTTTTCGAGATCTTTTGCGATGGAAGGGTCAATATCCGGCTTCCGGTCGGGTTTGAAACGGTTGCCAGGGCACCTTCCAGTGCTGCGAGCCTTTTGCGCATGTCCGGGCCGGGCTCCCCGTCGGCCTCAGCCACCCGTTTGACACAGGTAAGCATCCTCCGGGCCTGGTTCTTTGTGCAGGCTTCAGGAGCGGCGAATTCTTTGATCGATCTCCCGGTCTTAAGGGCGCGGAGAATGCTTACCCGTACCGTGTCATTGAGACAGGCTTTGTTGAGCACGTGGTCCAGTACCACCGCATAGGCTTTTCCGGAAATATCCCTGTTCATACAGGCCATGTCGGCCATGGCAAAAGCCAGATCCCTTTCGAAGGCGGTTGCAAGGGTGTTGATGTCCCGCCGGCTGTATACCGCCATGGCCTCTTCCCCTACGATGGTGATAATCCACGTCAATAGATAACGGAAGGTGATTTCGCGGGCCGAAGTATAAGCGATTTTCCGCCCCCAGTACCAGGGGTTCAAGACGTTGTAGCTCAGCCAGGCATGACTGCCCAGATTGTAGAAAGTTTTGTATTTTTTTAACCATTCAAGTTTATTTTTAATCTTTGATTCATAATAGCCTTTGCCCGCCAGAATTTTATGGATGCTGATGTCCTTGACCGCATTGAGAGGGAACTCCTGGATTTTGAGGTTGAGACGCGTAACGATTCGTTCGTTCAGCTGCAAAAGATCGGATAGAGAGGCCTTAAGGGCCGGATTTTCGGTGTCCGGGTGGTAGATGGCGGCTATTTTCTGGGTGAGGCCGGTCGCCATTTCGTACACTTTTTTGGGGGAAATCGAGGTGTTCATGGAAAACTTGCGGCTGACGGC
>QMMS01000658.1 GCA_003647375.1 Deltaproteobacteria bacterium | reverse complement strand
ACTGGTTATTTCTCAGGCTACGATAACGTGCCGGAAGAACTGGGCTTCGTTGAAGGCAACAAGCCTTGGGCGGATACCGCTCCTGCACAGCAGGCCGAACAGGTGCGTGACACTGAGCAGGTTATGGGCGCGTATCAGGCATGGCTGAAACAACAGCAAGGTAACTAGCAATGGATGAAGAACAGCTATTTGCAGCACTGGTAAAAGCAGGGAAGATGGAAGAGGCGCATCAGGTACGCCTATCCCTGGACAGGCGCACCACCGGAAGCTTGGGGGAGCGTGGCGAACTGGTTGCACGTGCAAAGCAGTTGGGCATGGACAGCAGCGACCTGTTTGTACCTGAAGAGCCTTGGAAAAATAAGTTTGCTGCAGACATGGGTGCATTGTTTACGCGGCAGGGTCTTGGCATTAATCAGGCGTACCAACACTTGCGCGGTGGCGACACTCAGAACATTGATGAGCGTGTTGCCGCTGAACAGCGGAACTATGAAAGCACCGGATTGGCTGATGAGTTTACTGGCGGTCAGTTGGCTGGCGGGCTTGTTGAAGGACTGGGTGGCGGTTATCTTGCCCGCACTGCGCTGGCATCGTCACCATATCTGACAGGATCTGCATTGGGCGCTGCTGAGATGGCCCCAGAGCCAGTTATAGGGCCACAAGGTCAGGCAGTCAGGGGCAATGAGTATATAACCGGAAAAGCCAGACAGCTTGGTACTGGCGCAGCGTTTGGTGTTGGCGGTGAAGCAATACCAATGGGAGCAATCAGGTCTGCTGAGATAGCGCGTAATGCACCGGGCGCACCTTACCGGACACTTGCCGAGCCATCAAAGAAAGAATCAGGAGGGATGTTTCGTGGAAGCCCTGCTGAACAGGCAGAGATGCAAGCACTCAGGGATAAGAGCGGTATCGACTTCACGCCAGGACAAATGGCCGGTGATGGCGGTCTGCGTCAGATTGAAGAATTAGCCAGAACCAACATATTTACCCGTGACGCTGTACAGGCGAGCGATGTGGGTCGGATTGGGCAACTGAACACTTACATTAAAGAGTTCAGGGACAGCCTTGGTGAGTCAGCGCCGATAGAGGTTATCGCACCCAAGATGCAGGCGTTTGGGCGTGATGTTGCGAATAAACTAAAAACAAGACGGAGATTGCAGGCAGACCAGGATTACAGGGTGGTGCAGTCATATGCAGATGGAAGTCCTGTAATTGGTGCAGATAATTACCGAGATGTGCTTGTTGATATTATTAAAAAAGGCGATGGAACTGGCGCTGGCCCAGCAGCACGATCCGCAGCGGCAGAGGCAAAATCAAGGCTTGCTCGGCTAAAAAAACAGGGTGGTTCGTTGACAGGTACTGACGTTGATAACCTGACAAGGGCAGAAGGCTTTATTGGTGGTGACAGCCCGTTCAACAAGACGAATGCAGACACAGTAAACCAGTCTGTTATTCGTGATGCAGTTGAGCGAGATATAGCAGAATACCCTGATCTTAGTGAGGCGCTTAACACAGCAAAAGCTAACTACAGGCGCAATTCTGACACTATTAATGAGTTTGAGGTGAACTTGCTCGGACAGGTGATCGGCAAAGAGTTCGCTAGCGACCTTACGGGTGCTGTGAGCGGGACAATGACTCCAGAGAAAGTATTCAAGAGGTTTACAGCCGCAGGCACATCACCGACAGAGGTAAAGGCAGCATTCGCACACATTGACAGGATTGACCCCGAATTATCTAACCAGTTCAGGGCATCCATTGTAGAGCGCGCAAGAGAGGCATCAAAGATCAAGCCTGCTGCCGCTGGACAGGCCACTGGCGACATAGACCCAGGTACATTCTTGCGAAATCTTGGTATATCAGGCGGTGAGCGTGGTATGCAAGGTTTGGAGCGGCTTGCGGCTATTTTCCCTGGTGACCCAGAGTTTCTTGGTTCAGTAAGGCGAGCAGCAACGATACTTGCAGATAAGTCACTTGTGAATACGTCAAAGACAGAGACGCAAGGTGCAGCGAGAGAGGCGATGGAAGCAGCAACTGGTTTGTTGGTTGGCGCGTTCAGCAAACTTGGTCATCTTGTCGGCGGTGCTGGTGCAATGCAATATGTCGCGAGGCGCATGGCTAACCCTGAACTGGCAACTGATGCGTTAAGATTGAACAGGCCGCGCAGGGTAGTTAGCGGCGCACGTCCTGCAACAATTCCAGCTTTTAATGAATTAGCAAGGGAGTTGGAGCGAGAGTGATGTCATCTACGGTCAACAAGCAAGCCAAAAAGATTAAGTGCGGGTATGATCAATATTAATGACCACCAGCCCATCCACCAGATCAAGGATATACCAGCAATGATTAGGCCGGTGTACCAAAGCAGTTTTCCTACAAAGGACACTGCGTTATCAAACGCACGGCCAAATGCTCGCAGTGCTTTATTGATGGCAGGAACCATGTATACCCACCTGATTAACGCGACAGCAGACCAAAAAAATACAGACCATGCTGCAAGCTCAAGTAATTCCATTTCAATTCTCCGTTGTATTGAGACACTATTGTGCAACATATATGCATGGTGTGCGTGTGCAGGAAGTAATAGGCAAAAGAAAACCACCCGAAGGTGGCTTCTTGATGACCTGAGTGACTACCAAAGAGGTGTCGGTCAACCCGTGTTTGCTTTCATCAAGCCTTTACGGT
>QMMS01000657.1 GCA_003647375.1 Deltaproteobacteria bacterium | reverse complement strand
TGTTTTAGTATAAGCATATTTTTCTCCTCATTCCGTTTAAATGAAAAAATATTATCTATCAACCATCATAATGGCATATTCTGTTCGGTCAACAGGGTTTCAACTATTAAACTTACATTTCAAAAAATTGGGGGAAAGGATCAAACCAGCTCTTTATTAGTAACTTGAGAGTATAGCTAAGTTGTATTAACTTTACTGAACAGAACTTGAGTTGACAACGCACTTGAAAAAGTGAGGGTTGGATGTTAACAGTCAATGATGTTACGGTTCTGTCAACGATTTTACAAGGACGGTGCTTCATGCCTCCATCCGAAACAATGAATTAAAGCCTCCCATCGTGAAATCATCACTCGAAAATGTAGCGAAATTTGTTTAGACGTGATGTGGGACATAGGATTTTCATAACCCGTTACCCAAAGGAGCATTATAATGGCTGTATTACCTGAAGAAGTCAGCAAGGCATGGGAAAACCGAAAAGGCCCCATCATTTTGTCAACCGTGAATAAAGAGGGCGCCCCCAATTCCATATATGCCACCTGTGTTTCCAAATACAGCGAAGACACCTTGGTTGTTGCCAATAATTATTTTTCAAAAACACTGGAAAACATAGTGGCTGGCAGCAGCGGTTCAATCCTGTTTATTACACAGGAAGACAAATCATATCAGGTGAAAGGACGTATTGAATACCACACAGACGGCCCTCTTTTCGAAGACATGAAAAAATGGAACCCTGAGAAACACCCGGGCCATGCAGCGACCGCATTAAAGGTTGACGCGGTTTACAAAGGAGCCGAGCAGTTGCTGTAGACAGCCCTTCACACACTGTTTTTATCAAGGGCGCACACATGGGTCTAAAAAATGCTTTTTGCCCTGTGCCATTCACGCTCAAATTGAAGTTATTCTCAATTAGGACTCGCAAGAGAAGCCTTTGATTACTGTCAGATGCGGGAAGTGGAGATTCGCTCATGCTTGGAGATCCCTCCAGACAAAAGACTTTGTAACAGCGCTTATATTAATAGTAATATCAGTTCGTTGACATAATATCGACGAAGTCTAAATATCGCTATAATGGGTAGGATGCGGTGACTGAATTCGCAACTCCAAAGGCCCATTTGCCAGCGATCTAACCATATTTCCTTTATTGAAAAAGATGTTTCAGCGAAAATATAAACAACGCTCGAAATCTATTCACGCATAATAGCACGCGAACTCACCACACTGATCGTTGAAAAAATCCATGGCTTCATTAACGGTGTTAAAAATTATCCAGTCATGCCGGATCGTCTTTTCGCCCTGTTTGCGGATCCTTTCAATCTCGGTGTTTCCGAAGTATTCAAAATGGTCGTGATAATCTGTGTGCTGTTCTTGCTTTCTCATTTGGATGCCCTCCTTTTGCTGAGTATTTGTACTCAGATTACCACATGAGTTTGACAGATCCGGTCACACTGGTGTAAATTTTATCAGATATTTTTTTAATGGCTATTTCAACCAGACAAATAAGAAACTTACTTAAACGGTCTGTTTTCTCACCTTCAACTGCATCGGTTTCTAATTTAAAAAGTGGCACTAAAACTGGGAGCAAGCCAACATGAACTGACCAACAATTTCTTGATTTTCACTATACGACCGAATTACTATCCTTGCGTCAAAGGAAAATTAAACCAATCATTCTTCACCACAACCACTGGAGGTAAACACAATGTCACAAATCCTGGAAATCATAGGCTGTAAATACCCCATCATACAAGGGCCCATCGGCGCACTGAACAATCCGAAAATGGTGGCCGCCGTGTCCGAAGCCGGGGCCTTCGGCATGCTGGCCTTGGGATACGCCACCGATCTGGAAGCGGTGAAAACCTCCGTGGCCCAAATCAAGGACCTGACGGACAAACCTTTTGGGGCCAACCTCATGATCGCCATGAACCCCAACAACGAGGCCATCCTGGAAATTCTGGCCGAAGCCGGTGTCAAGGCGGTGACCACGTCGGCCGGCTCACCCAAGCGCATCTACCCCAAGATCAAGGAACTAGGCATGAAAGGCCTGCAAGTTGCCTTGGCCGCGGCCCATGCCGTCAAGGCCGCGGACGTAGGCGTGGACGCTGTGGTCGTCTCCGGCACCGAATCCGGGGGGCTGCGCACCAATGGCCCTGAATCCACGAACATGATCTTGATTCCCACGGTCTGTGATATGGTAGACGTGCCTGTGGTGGCTGCCGGCGGGATTTCCGAACGCCGGGGATACCGGGCAGCTTTGGCCCTGGGGGCCCAGGGCGTGCAGATCGGAACAGCGTTTCTCGCCTCCGAGGAAAGCCCGGCCTCCCAAGCCTGGAAGGAAGCCATCCTGGGGTGTGGCGACGCCGGGACCATCCGCCTGCCCGTGGGTGGTATGGGCATGCGCACTATCATCAACCCCAAACTGAGCGAACTCTTAGCTGCGGGCGCGGACCTGAACCAGGAATACAACCTGATGTACGCGCCCCAAGCCTGGACCGACGGGGACTTTGACCTGTTTCCGGCGGGCGCAGGCCAGGTTAGCGCCCTGATCAAGGAAATCAAACCCATCAAGGACATTATCGCGGAGATGGTGGCCTGATAAATCCGGCAGGGCAGCCCCGTGGTATTCTCGATATATCCGTCAGCCGGGAATATACGCTCACCGATGTGGCTCAGGCGCAAGAGGAC
>QMMS01000656.1 GCA_003647375.1 Deltaproteobacteria bacterium | reverse complement strand
TCCTTTTTGTACATTTTCAGAACCCATTTTTTCTTTTACATCAATGATGTCCCCAAGAAAAAAGTCCTTTACCCGGTAACCAATTCCCGGCCGGCAGTCTATTATCTCATAAAATGTAAAGGGCCTTCCTTCAATAGCATCGATCAAGCGATGTTCCAGGGGGCCCAGCTTAACCCCTTTACTTTTTTGATATAAGGCAGCAATAGTTGTTTCTTCTAAGTTGGCCGGGGTCGTATCCCCCTCCTCTTCGTCGGGATCGTATACCCAGTCGAACAGATACCAGGGGAAAAATATTTGCTCATGCATTTCCAAAGCTTCCTCAGGAAGCTTATCTTCAGGCCATAAAAAGAATTCGTCGATGGCTTCCATAAATCCGTCTTTTCCGAAAACTTGACGCCCGTGATTCATCAGGTTTTTGGACAGGCGATCATAGGCTTCGCTGAGTCTGCGCCATAGCAGGTCATTGGATACATTTTCTTTCCCAAGACAGCACTTCTTGTATTTTTGCCCGCTCCCGCATGGACAGGGGGCATTTCGACCGATTTTCATATGTCACCTCTTCAACCTGGCATTGGCGATTTCCTGATCCATAACGACGACGATGCCGGGCAGTTTGTCATAGGACTCCGGTTTGAACGCCTGCATCAGGTCCTCAAGACCGCCGGTGACAAAACCATCCTGCTCGGCATAATAGTCGATAACCGTTTTGAAATTCTCCGGATAGCGCTTTGCCACCCTGCGAAAGGGCACATCCGAGATGGTGTCGGATTCAAGATAGCCCATGACCACATCTTCTGCATAGGATGTCCCCAGATGTTTGTCCGGATCAGTAAATATTTTCAGAAACAAGCCGTATTCCTCAAGGAGGGTCAGGGAATCCACAGGGTCGCAGAGCATGGCGACATCTTTATTGCGCAGTAATTTATGGGGAAGTTTCGGTTTTGGTGGTTTGTAGCTTTTTCCGGTCATTTTTTCGAATTCTTCGGCTTTGGTTAACCCGGTATCCGGATCCTGCAGTTCGAAAATCTGATAATCAAAAAAATCTTGATAGTTTTGGCGTATCTCCTTGCCGGTGCCAAAAACCTCATCCTTTCCAAAATAGTTGATGAAATCATTATATTGCCGCTGTACCGCTTCCCTGCTTTTCTTAAGTTTTTCAGGATTGTCCGCCAGGGCTCGCGCAGGATTTTCTGTCTGCATGCGCGCTGCCATTTGATACATCTCATTCCTCACACGATCATTGCCGTCTAAAGGAATTGGAGTAAAAGCACCTGAAAAAATATGAACCCCGCGCGCTGGAACGATGCGCCCGATAAAAAAATCTCCCTTATGAAGTTCAATCAATGGTTCCGATACATTGGTTGGATAAACCTTGTATGCTCTTTCATTGATCAGGTTTTTTACAAAATAGCCATTCTCGATCCTATCCTTGATCTCAAACAGCCCTTCGATTACTTGTTTCCACCCGTTAATCAGCTCTTGAACATCGCGTCTCATTTTATCCTGATAGGTTTCAAAATAACGGTCAATAATAGTTCCCCCGGACATGAGTTCGCATTCCAGTACAAACCAGTCCTGAAAATTGATCCATTCGCCTTCATTTTTGGGTCTTTTCTTTTTTCCAAAACGGCTTTTGCGTGCCATTTCAAAATCTTCTTTAAATTCAGGGCTTCTTGAAAAATTAATGAGCGTGCTTTTAATATCACCCAGGCGGTTCAAAGTGTTTTCCGGAATTGCCTTATTTTCCGTGGCAATAGGATCCCTCAAAATGTTCGAGTCAATATCCGCACCCATAATGATATCGAAATCATCCTCCGACACCATCACCAGCGGCTTTCCATCTTTGCCGAACTGGCTTAGTTCGATTTCATCCATATTCCGGGGTTCCAGAAGCCGCATCCAGACCTTGAAATCTTTGGGCAGTTTGAACTTCCACTTTCTGGCCCACACCAACCCACCGTAAACCAGATTGGATGCCAGATCATAGTCACAGGCAACCAGGTCTCCCCCTTGCATACCCTCTAGAAATTTGTGCTCCCTTAGCTCGTCTTCATTTTCACCATAGTCCCCCATGACATCTTTGAGACCCAACCCCAACATGTCCACAAGAAAACCGGAATACACACATCCGGTGGGTGCCGATCTCATGATGATTACAACGGCCATACCGAATTCCTGCCAGTCTTTATTGATCCGACATTCTACCAGGGGGTGATGGCAATTCAAGGCTTCCCGAAGGGCTGGGTCTCGCTGCAGCATCTTGGGTATGCCCTGGCGTTTTGATTTAGCCTGCTTCTTTTTCCTGGCCCGTCTTTTATCTGCTTTCTGCTTCTTTGTTTTTGCCAACGGTATTTACCTTTCATACATCGTTGCGAGGCATTATTGATGTTAACCGATCGTTTCTACAAAATACGCTTCATCCCAGATTCCAGCACTTCCACCGAACGTATCTCTTATGTGGGGAAATTTCTTCAGTATGGCCTTATTGGAAAACCCCTTAATTCTGTGAGCTAATTCCTCTACCGAAACCTCTCCATCCGATTCCACATATACATGTATATGATCCGGGGCCATATAGAGAAGATTCACAAATCCTCCAACCAGTTCGCCACACCCTAAAAATGTATCGTAAACAAAACCAAAGAAGTCTTCGGCGGGACTAAAAACAGCTCTTCGGTGGGA
>QMMS01000655.1 GCA_003647375.1 Deltaproteobacteria bacterium | reverse complement strand
TATCCCACATAACAAATGGCTTTGTATCTGCTCAATCGGCTACCATATGTGGGGTGTCTTGCTCAGCAAAAAAGTTGAAGATTACTGGCATAAGTCTTTCAGGGCCAGCGGTACTATCTCCAACCAATCACCGGTGTCGAGGGCAGCTGAAATTATGTGATACAACACTCTCAAGCGCTTTTATGCCTTCCAGTGGAATTCTGTCAGTTCAAGTATAGATCATGGCAATTTATGTTTGGAATGGTTTAGAATAATACTGATTCTCCAGAACCTGCTGTAATTTCTCATCAGCGATGTCGAAACGGATACTATCAGACAAAGTAGTATTTCCAAAACATTCAAGAAGGTCTTTGTCTGATGCATCTACTTCTGACAGATTCAAACTTTGTCTAATGCGTTTGACGAATTCTTTCTTTTTTTGGTTCAATTAATTTCTCCTTATAGACTTGAATCTGGAAGGAGCCGATGCCATCCAGACAGATTTTGCTGTCATACGAGATCTTATCTGAGACAATTTATTGCAATACATATGCTCAACGGAGTGCCATTAGATATAGTGACCAAATCAATTCTATAAAAAAGACTACTCTCAATCCCTTCACGCAAATTGTCAAATTTCATGTCATGTGCATATCATATAGTTGCCTTGAAGTCAAGCCACCACAATATGTTGTGGTGACATATTCTGAAGTATAACCGTTGATTGCACACAACACATCGACACAATTTGCCCAGTCAAAAAAGCTGAGATATCTGTTCTTTTGCTAAAGTGGAGAGTATCTCAATGTAGCGGTAAGCGGGCGATATTTATTTTTTTGCTGAGTTTTTCGGACTCAATTGACTTTAATTTCAGGATAATCTAACGTAGTAATTTATGGATGCCTTGGCAATTATAATTGTCTTATCATTAGTGGGACTTTTTCTTATTCTGTTATTTTATAGGCGAAAAGTATTCTTCCGTAATATAAATATAAAACGCTCTATAAGAGATCGACGTAAAAGGTTTATTGCTTCAAAAAACCGCATGAGGAGATCTGGTAAAGATCGCAGAGAATACGAGGGATAAAATATTGAAACTCGATAGCGTACTACTTCAATATTGTGATTCTATGAACAACCAGTGCAAAACCAAAATTAAAATTTAGAGGTCTATAATGGTTGACAAACGAAGCGGCAAAGATCGAAGGGCCAATACAGATAGAAGAAAAGGTGGCGCTTCTTCATACGATGGTCCAGAAAAGAGGGGTGTTAAGTACCAGAGAAGTGACAAAAACAGGAGGAAGAAAGAATAAGATTTGATATCATCTGTCAAAAAAAATGAAGGCAACTTTGCGGTAGCGCAACCCAATATTTATTTAAAATTACATCTCAAAATGAAGGTATGCAAAGGAGAATGTAGAAAATGAAAAAAGCTATTATCGGATTATTGCTCATCGTATTCATAACGGGCTGCGCCACACAGAGATTCACTATCAATGGAGACGGAGACGAAAAAACAGAGCCTGATGTGAAAAAGATGCAGCATTTTTTTGTCGCTGGAATCGGGCAGACAAAGGAACTGAATGCAGCGGAAATATGCGGTGGCATTGATAAAGTTGCAAAGGTAGAAGCGTATATAACTTTTTGGGACGGATTATTGGGTGCTGTGACCTGGGGTATATACACACCGCATACAGCTAAAGTTTTTTGTACCGATTAAATAGCAAATAATCGCAGCTTGAAGGGTGGTTCCGGGCGACGGAATCCACCCTTTTTCCTTTTTAGCTGTAGATGGTTTCAATCCATTTAAGCGCCTCTGTATCGCTGATCCTACCCAAATATATCTGGGTGGTCGACAGGTTTGAATGCCGGAGAATGATCTTGCTCACAATTTCAAGCGGCACTCCTGAACGGGAGGCAAATGTTGCAGCATGGCGGCGTAAATCATGAGGTCTCAAATGGATGCCAACCAACTTACCAGCTTTTGCCACAATCGAACGGGCAGCCTCATAACAAATCGGAAATATCCTTGCCTGTAATCCGATTTTTTGAGTTTCGACATATTCCCTAAGGCGATCAGCCACCTTTTGGGGAATAAATATCATTTCACACTCACGACCGCTTTTCGGTTCCCTTAACAATATTTTCCTTTCAGAAATATCATTGGGTACAATTTTCAACACCTCACCTATTCGCATGGCACCACGAGCCATGAGTTCGAGAATCAAACGGTTCCTGGGATGAACTGTCCGAAAAATGATCTCGTCCATGGTTTCTTTTTCAAGTATATCAAATTGGGCTTTTATCTTAGGCCGGAAAAGTTTCCGTAACATTGGTGCGTCGCACGGATTGGCGAAATCCGGGTCGAGGTTATTTTTTGAAAAATTGAGAAATGCCAACAGACTTGTGAATCGACCCCGTTTTGTTTGAGGTTTGCGGCCTTCGGTGAGCTGGTTCATAAAACGAGTATGTTATCAACGGACAGATCTCCAAGTTCATAATCACCAACTGGCTACGGAATCTATCAAGGACGAAAGAGTGGGCCCTAACCGTATTTTTTTTTGGAATGGATTCGGTGATAATCGAGCCAGATTTTTCTCGCTTTTGACACCTTCATGATGTACCTCCTTTGGCTAAGATGTTTGACAATGGCAAAATGCCAATGTAATTCTATGATGTCCAAAGCGTATCTGCAATAATTTC
>QMMS01000654.1 GCA_003647375.1 Deltaproteobacteria bacterium | reverse complement strand
TATTTTGTATTTAGCATGGAATATATGCCGATATACCAAGCTGTTAAACTCCAAAACACTAAACACCAAATACAAAACACTCTCGTAAAAAGTAGCTTTTCTGACTTTTTGCGAGACCATCAAAATTAAGGATTAAAATATTTTGGCGAAAACAAGCGGACAAATCAACTTCAAGACCGGCAAGCTTTTCGCCCTTATGAGCGACATCGTCGCGTTCCATAAAATCGTGAAACGATTTTATCTCTAGAATCGGGGTGTTATGAATATTTTCTTCGACAAACTTCTGGGTGTTTTTTCAAGCGATCTTGCTATTGACCTTGGAACAGCTAATACACTGGTTTACGTCAAGGGCAAAGGGATCGTGCTTAGTGAGCCATCGGTTGTGGCTATACGAACCGATGCGCATGCAAAAAACCGTGTTTTGGCGGTGGGGCTGGAGGCCAAAAATATGGTAGGCCGGACTCCCGGCAATATCGTTGCCATCCGTCCTCTGCGGGATGGTGTCATTGCGGATTTTGATATCACAGAAGCGATGCTTCGCCATTTCATTCACAAGGTTCATAACCGACGTACATTTGTACGGCCTAGAATCATCATAGCGGTCCCCTCCGGAATTACGCAGGTTGAAAAGCGGGCGGTGAGAGAATCCGCTGAATCAGCAGGCGCACGAGAGGTTTTTCTGCTTGAAGAGCCCATGGCTGCCGCCATCGGTGCGGGCCTACCCATCTCGGAACCGACATGCAACATGGTGGTCGATATCGGCGGCGGGACAACAGAAGTGGCCGTGATTTCTCTGGCAGGCATTGTTTACAGTCGTTCCTTGAGGGTGGCGGGTGACAAGATGGATGCAGCCATTATCCAGTATATCAAACGGAAATACAATCTGCTCATCGGCGAACGGACGTCTGAAATCATCAAGACGACCATCGGCAACGCCTACCCTGATCCTGACGATATTTCGACCATCGAAGTCAAGGGAAGAGATCTCGTATCCGGTATCCCCAAAATTCTGGCCATCGATTCTGAAGAGATTCGTGTGGCGATCTCGGAGCAGATAGATGCTATCGTCGAGACGGTTAAAATGGCGCTGGAACAAACACCGCCGGAACTGGCGGCAGATATTGTGGACAGTGGTATCGTTTTGACAGGTGGTGGTGCGCTGCTGAAGAATTTGGATAAATTATTGAGAGAGGAAAGCGGTCTCCCCATCAAAATTACGGAAGACCCGCTATCAACTGTCGCGTTGGGTTCAGGTATGGCGCTTGACAATCTTGAAATATTAAAACAGGTAATTATCACATAATTTCATGTTCTCGAAAAAGATGATCATGATTGTTGGCGCAATCATTTTGATTGCGGTCAATATCATCATTCTATCGGTAAATAGCCAGGACAGAACCCCCTCAACGCGCATCGGGCAAGTCGCCCTTTTTTTTGTATCCCCTTTCCAGGAATTTGCATCGAACGGTATCCATTTTGCCCAAAACATCTGGAGAAACTATTTCGATCTTGTGGGTGTTTCCCGGGAGAATGACAGTCTGATCAAAGCCCTGAAGATTGCAAATGAAAAAAACAACAGCCTGAAAGAGCTCGAACTGTCCCATGCCAGACTTCAAAGTCTGCTCGAATTTAAGCCTGATCTGAAAAGGCAAGTGACGGTCGCGGCGGTCGTGGGGAAAGACCCATCGCCATGGCTCAAATCAGTCGTTATCGACAAGGGTACGGATGAAGGTGTTCAGAGGGGCATGCCGGTGGTGACCCCGGACGGTATTGCAGGCCTGGTAACCGATGCTTCAAGCAGTTACGCAAAGGTTTTATTGATAACAGACCAGAACAGTGCAGTTGATGCTCTGACACAATCCACCCGTTCAAGGGGGATTGTCAAAGGAGAGTCTTCCGACAAACTTCGTCTCGACTATGTGCTTCGTCGCCACGACATTACCGAAGGTGATATCATTATTTCTTCCGGACTGGATGGTGTTTTCCCCAAAGGACTTCGGGTCGGTTATGTCCATGAGGTCATCAAGCCGAATTCGGGCATTTTTCAAAAGGTGTTCGTAATACCCTATGTCGATTTTGAAAAACTGGAGGAAGTGTTGGTTATTATCGATTCTCTGGAACCTGTGAAATTTTCTAAACCATGACCTATTTCCTATACACGGTTGTCTGCCTTCTGGGGGTTGTTTTTCAAACAACTCTGCCGATGCACTTTGCCATGTTTGGCGGAATGTATGATCTTTTTCTGTTATTTGTCATCTATTTGGGATTTTACCGGACAATTCGGGAAGGCTTTCCGTTTGTCATCTTTTTTGGCCTGGCCATGGATGCATTGTCCGGCGGACCTTTCGGCCTGTACCTGACCAGTTATTTCTGGCTATACGTATCTATTCTTGGGATGATCGGGTTTATGCGTGTCGGCAACAATATGATATTACCACTGGTGGTGGTTGGCAGCATACTTTTTCAGAACATCATTTTTCTCGGAACCATGACCCTTTTCGTGCCGGAGGCAAAGATCCCGGTCTTTTTGTACCGAAATGTCCTGACACAAGTGCTATTTTCCGTTATCACAGGTCCGATACTGATACTTCTTTTCCATCGCGCACACGTGGTCCTGGAAAAGTGGTTAAAAACGTTCCAGCCGGAGTATCGGTGAGGTGTCACAAACCCGAAGCACGAATA
>QMMS01000653.1 GCA_003647375.1 Deltaproteobacteria bacterium | reverse complement strand
GCTGGGTGTCGGGACGCCGGAAGTCTTTGTGGAACTTGCTGGCATGGGTGCGGACATTTTCGACTGCGTCATGCGGAGCGGCAACGCCAGAAACGGGCGGCTTTGTACGGCACGGGGCGCTATAAACATTTGCAATGCGCGCTTTAAGTACGATATGGAACCAGTGGATGCTCAATGCACCTGTTATACCTGCCGCCATTATTCCAGGGCGTATCTAAGGCACTTGTACATGGCCCGGGAGCTTTTGGCGTACCGCTTGAACACGCTGCACAATCTGCATTATTACCTGGATTTGATGCAACAGATGCGTGAGGCAATCAATCAGGACAGTTTCGACGTTTTTAAGAAGGAATTTTACGCTCAGCGAAACAGTTGAGAACCACAAGGGCACAAAGATTATTTTTAACATTAGAAACAATTTCCAGTACACAAATTCAATCTGTGGTTATACAGTTGGGTACCCATGGCTGGTTTTAAAATACGGGACTGTTTCTAATGAAAGGAGGAACTCCGATGAAAGAAAAAGTGGAAGCTGCGTTGAATGAAATTAGGCCCATGCTGCAGCGTGACGGCGGAGATGTGGAATTGGTCGATATCCAGGGCGGCGTGGTCAAGGTTCGGCTGCAGGGGGCTTGTGCCGGATGCCCCATGTCGCAGATGACGCTCAGGAACGGTATCGAGAGGGTGTTGAAGGAACGCATTCCCGAGGTGACCGCCGTGGAGCAGGCGGATTAAAACTGTCGTGCTCTCAACTATCGGAGTGCGATGACGTGTCTTCTATCAGATCGTATTGTTTTTTGGGGAAAAATCTAAGCTCTAATTTCCGGTCAACAGTGGTAAAGTGGATATATATTCAAATTTTATATATATGCGAAAGGGGTACCAATGACAATATCAAAAACGGTTGAAGGGATTATAGCCAATTCATCCTTTATCCGTAAAATGTTCGAAGAGGGTGCGCGTTTGAAAGCCGAGCACGGGCCTGACAACGTATTTGACTTCAGCCTGGGAAATCCGAACCTGCCGCCGCCAGCACAGTTCAAGACGATTATGCACGAAATCATCGATACCGAAGAGCCAGGGATCCACGGCTACATGCCCCAGCCGGGCTACCCGCAGGTCAGGAATGAAATAGCGGCTTTTCTGACCCGGGAGTACAATGTGGATATAAGCGGAGAGGATGTGCTGATGACCTGCGGTGCAGCCGGTGCTTTGAATGTCATTTTCAAGGCGCTCCTTGATCCGCAGGACGAAGTTCTTTCCCCGCAGCCCTGTTTTGTGGAGTACCGGTTTTATGTCGAAAATCACGGCGGTGTCTTCAAGACCGTGCCGACCAAACCGGACTTTTCCCTGGACCTGGAAGCGCTGGCCGGGGCCATTACGGAAAAAACCAAAGTCGTGCTCATCAATTCGCCCAACAATCCCACAGGCCAGGTGTATTCCAAGGCAAGTCTCGACAGTCTGGGGGCCCTCTTGGAGAATAAAAGTAAAGCGTTGGGACGCACTATCTACCTGGTGTCGGATGAACCCTACCGGAAAATCGTTTACGACGATGTTGTGGTTCCCAGTATTTTTGAAAGCTACAAGGAGAGTATTGTCGCCACCTCCTATTCAAAGGATATTTCCATCCCGGGTGAAAGGATCGGTTTTGTGGCCGTGAACCCCCGGGCCACATTTCGGGGGGAACTGGCCGGAGCCATGGCCATCACCAACCGGATTCTCGGGTTTGTGAATGCGCCGGCCATCATGCAGCGGGCCGTTGCAAGGCTCCAGGGATTGAGTGTGGACATCAATGAATACAAGCGTAAGAGGGATTTGTTGTGCGACGGGCTGGCGGCCAGCGGTTATGAGTTCATTCGCCCCCCCGGCGCGTTCTACCTGTTTCCCAAGGCGCCCACTGCAGACGATGTGGCCTTTACCAAGGCGCTTCAGGAAGAGCTTATCCTGACGGTTCCGGGAAGCGGGTTTGCCGGGCCGGGCTATTTCAGGATTGCCTTCTGCTGTGACGATGAAACCATTGTCAATGCTTTGCCTGGATTCGCAAAAGTAATGCAGCGGTATAGATAGCTATTGGCACCTCCGGTGCGTAATTTACACCTTCGGTGTGACATTTACGCCTTCGGCGTGTCATTAGGCTGTCACCGTCATTAGCGCCTGCGGCGCGTCATTTGTGCCTTCGGCACGTCATTAGTTGTGGGCAAACTAGCTTTGAGGAAAATGCATAATGAACCTTGAAGATTTAGAGATTTATCAGCTTTCAATGGAGATCGGGGAAAGAATATGGCAGATTGTTGATAAATGGGCGTATTTTCCGAAGGATACAATAGGCAAGCAGCTTGTGAAATCCGCTGATTCAATAGCGGCCAATATTAGTGAAGGATATGGCAGGTACCATTTTAAAGAGGCAAAAAATTTCAGCTATTATGCCCGTGGTTCATTGTATGAAACCGGTACTTGGTTGAAAAAAGCCTATCTAAGGCAACTGATTGAAGAAAAAGAATATATCGAACTTTCAACGTTTACCCAAACGCTTGGAATAAAGCTGAATAATTATATAAAATCAATAGGATCCAAAAAATAATAGCGCCAATAGACCGACTGCTCGTGGCGAATGGCCTCAATCTAATGACACGCTGTAGGCGTAAATGACGATCCGAAGGATCAAATGACGGCGAAGCCAAAT
>QMMS01000652.1 GCA_003647375.1 Deltaproteobacteria bacterium | reverse complement strand
TAGAACTTCACGGGAACCGCATATTTATCCCTGTCCGTGAAAAAGATCCCGAGATGCTTAAAACGGCTGTGCGGTCTTATCCTCAAATGGGCGAAAGATTCGGAGCGGCGGGTGCCGAATACCTGGATGATCCGGAGAAATGTTTCCAGGCAATCCCCGACCTGAAGACAACGAATATCCGTAATCTGGGAAACCTGGAGGGAGCGCTTTACACCGCCCGGGATGCATGGGTAGACCCGTACCTTATGACCATGGCTTATATTAAACATGCGCGGAGAATGGGAGTTGACATCCGGACCAGGGTTAAGGTGGAGGATGTCATAGTGGAGGGTGGCAAGGTGCGGGGGGTTGAAACTGCCGCCGGTCGAGTCAAATGTGAATATGTGGTCAATGCCGCCGGTGGGTGGGCGTCGAAGATCGGCGAGATGGCCGGTTTGGAGATGCCCGTCAAGCCATGCCGGGCCTCGTTGATTAAGATCCAGCTAAAAGAAGAGAAGGAATACGAGATGGGCATGTATTTCGATGTCTTCGAAAGCATGACGGAAAGACAGGGACTCTGGATTCGTGATGATATTGTCGGGTATATCGCAGGCGGAGACCACGACCCTATAGGGTTAGCTCCATCTGTGGATCCCGATGATTACAATGAGGGGTACACTTACGAGGATGTCATGAAACTTGCGGACAAGCTGGAGGAATTTATGCCCGGCTTCGGCGATTTTGAGGTGGTGGATGGATGGGCGGGAATTTATGGGAATGTTGGGGACGCCAATTGGTTAATCGACAGCATGGACAACCCGGAGGGATTTGTGATCTGCGCCGGTTTCTGCGGCGAGGGGATACATGCCTCCGCTGCTGCCGGGCTGTTGGCCTCCGAGCTTATCCTCGACGGAAAAATTAAGTCTGTAAAGGACCCGAGCCAGTGGGCTTACAACACGCGGAGATTCCGGTGAAAGAGTGGCTTCTCCCCACTTTTGGAGCGTTTGTTCTATGGGGTTTGTGGAGCTTTATTCCTAAGATTACAACAAAATATATAAGCCCAAAGAGTGCAATACTTTTCGAAGTTTTAGGTGGCATTATATTTGCCATAATTGTCTTAATATCTTTGCAATTTAAACCCGACTTTCATCCTAAAGGTGCTTTGTTGGCAATATCGACCGGGATTCTTGGGTTTGCTGGGGCGTTGTGCTTTCTTTATGCCGCTTCAAAGGGACCGATTTCATTAGTTGCAGTACTATCTGCTCTTTATCCTATTATTGCGATTGTATTGGCTATGTTTTTCTTAAACGAGACGATTACAATAAAACAAGGCTTAGGTATTGTTCTTGGAATTGGAGCAATGATCTTACTTACCACATGATAAAATGCCGCGCTTCACGTTGGGGAGCTGGTGGCCAGTGGTGAAGGTTCTGCCCTGGTATAGCGGCAAGATTGCATGTCTGATCGGGAAGGTTGTGCAATAGGAACATTAGCGTGATAGCTCAATAACTTTCAAAACGTCATTCGGGCACACGGAGGGGGGAGATGGACATAATTATATGTGTGAAACAAGCGCTTGATTCTACGCAGGATATCAGGCTGACGGAAGAAGGCCGTATCTATGAGAAGGGTCTGTCCTATGTCCTCAATGACTGGGACAATTACGCTTTGGAAGAAGCGTTGTTAACAAAAGAAAAATTAAGCGGATCTCTGACCGCGATCACTGTCGGGCCGGAAAGAGCAGATCAAGTTCTCAAGGAATGTCTGGCAAAAGGGGCTGATAAGGCAATCAGGATCTGGGATAGGGCGATTGAAGGATCAGACGGCCATGCGCTTGCCGGGATACTGTGTGAAGTGATTAAGAGAATGAAATACGATCTGATTCTTGCCGGCGCTCAGGCTGAAGATGATGGGTGTGCGCATGTGGGTCCCGCAATTGCGCAGATACTTGGGATTCATCATGCCACGATGATAACAAAAATCCGGATACAGAGCGGTAAAACGAGGGTTCATCGTGAACTGGAAGGCGGTTTTGAAGAAGTCCTGGAAGTGGATTTGCCTGCTGTTTTCACCATTCAAACGGGCATCAATAAACCGAGATACCCCTCTCTTAAAGGAATAAAAAGGGCGATGAAAGAAGAAGTGAAAATGATGGGTTTGAAAGATATCGGTTTGTGCAGTGATGATGTGGGGGAGGCCGGGTCCGCAACAAGAGTGGAGCAACTTTATCTCCCGCAGATCGAGAGATTTGCGGAGATTTTGGAAGGAAAGCCTGATGAAACAGCGGCCGCGCTTTCCCACATACTTAAGGACAGGGGGTATATATAGATGATTTTCGTGCTTGCTGAACATATGGGAGGAAATTTCAGAGACGTGACTTTTGAGATGCTAGCTAAGGGAAAAACCCTGGCGGGCAAAATGGGGTTAGACTTGGTTGCCGTTTTACTGGGAAAAAACACTCAAAAACTTGCCGATAAACTGAGTTATTATGCCGGCAAGGTCCTGGTTGTAGAGGATGACGGGTTAGAGAATTTCAATTCCGATGTGTATCAAAAAGTTCTGTGCCGGTTGATTGCCGAGAAAAAACCGTTTTTGACATTAATGGGACACACGAGTTTTGGCATGGAACTGGCGCCTTCTCTTGCCACGGAGTTATGCTTTCCACTGGTTACCGATTGCATAGACATTGAAATCGCGGATAAAGAC
>QMMS01000651.1 GCA_003647375.1 Deltaproteobacteria bacterium | reverse complement strand
TAACAGTCGTGATACTCTGAGTGACTCACAAAATTATGTTAAGAATTACTTTGTTAAGGGTGATTATGATTATTTGTTGATGGTGGAAAGTGATTTGTTACCTCCTCCAAACACAATAAGTAGGCTTATGAGTTATAAGTTGCCAATTGTTGGTGCTTTGTATTATTTGAGTGATGGAGTAAGACGTGTGCCTTGCATATTTTTTACTGATTACAAAAAAGAACATGCCAGTATGGGTACAAGACTTATACGACAACAAGAAGTGTCAAAGTTTGTTGGTAGTGGGCTTCGTAAGGTTCACGGTATGGGTTTTGGTTGCGCTTTGATAAGGCGTGATATTATTAAAGATTACAATTTTTGGACTGATGAACGGTTCGATAATAAACATAGCGACGTATATTTTTATATGCAGTTGCAAAATAGAGGTGTCCCCGTATTTGTTGACACAGATTTTGTGGTAACTCACATACCCAGTAAATGGGGAGATGTAAAGGATAAATAGGTGAAAAGAATGGTAGAAATGAAAGAAAAAATTAGTAAAGAATTAGAACTGACAAGGAAAAAAGAACACACAGACAATTTAACTCGTGAGATTGAAGCTGCAACTGTTCAATTACAAGAGATTGCTGATGCAAAGGCTTTATTTGAAAGAAAAGCAGCTGCTAGTGTTAAGTGTGCGAGTTACGTTCAAGCTCCTGAGAACTTTAAGTTGTTAAAGTCTAATTGGGCTTACGAAGAAATACCTGAGTACATGGAAAGTCTTAGAGAGGTCAATATTTGTATTTTCTTGGAACAAGCTATGGCTGCCAAGGCTCAAATAAGAAATTTTGATAAGAACACTGAAGCAGTGACTAGACAAAGAGAAAGTACTATGGCTGAGAAAGAAAGGGTTGAAAAGGAGATGAAAGAAAATGAGTGAAGAAGCTGGTAATGCTACTACTGTGACTGAAGCTGAACTTAAAAAGGTTGAGGAAGAAGTGGCAAAGAAAACAAGCGAAGAAGCTAAGAAACTTAGTGATGATAAAGCTAAGGAGATTGAAGATAGAATCCGTAAAGAGTTTGAAGCTAAAGAGAAAGATAAAGCTTTACAGGATAGACTTGCTAAGATAGAGAAAGACAGTGCCGACGCAAAAGTTGAGGCTGATGAGAAGATTAAGAAGCAAGAAGAATTACTTAAGAATCAAGAAGAAGTTTTTAAACAAAAACTTGAAGAAGCGATGGCTGTCAAAAAAGGTATTACGCGTAGTGATAGTCCTTTTGACGTTGACAAATCTGATAAAGAAAATGTTAAAACTATTGATGGTAAACAAGTGGATGTTTCAAAGCTTGATTATGATGAAATTGAAAAGTTGAGTGCGGAGCGATTTAGAAAAGAATTTAATTTGCCTTCGTATTATTTTGACGAAAAGAAATAAAAAAATAGATGAGGAATGAATAAAAGTGGATTTTAAAAAAGAAATAGTAATGAACGCTATAGATAGTGATGCGTTTCAAACCACTGCAACAGCAGCAGGTTATATATATCCTGAGATTTGGAACAAACAAGTTCTGGGTTTTGTTAGGGATACAATAATCGTTGCTAGTTACGCTAAAGTGTACGAAGATATTCTGGGAGCACCAGGAGATACTTTGAACGTTACAGTTAATGCAGCTCCTACAGCAGCAGCAGCTCTAACAGAAAGTACAATTGTACCAATAAAAGCATATGCAGTAACACAAGTAGTTTTCACACCAACAGAGTATGGAGATGCTTATCAGCTTACCGATAAACAAGCACGAAGAGCTTTTTATAGTATTGCTGAAGATATGACAAAGAAATTAGGGTATTCACTAGCTCTTATAAGAGATAGTAATGCATTAAGTACAATAACAGATGGTGCTGGTAATACAGTCAATGCTAATGGTGTTGTTACATCAGATATTGCTTCAAGTGACTTGATTGATTATGATGACATAGTGGATGCTATGACAGCAATCAGAAAGGATAAACTTGTACCTAGAACACTTATTTTAAGCCCAGGGCAACTTGGACATTTAATGAAGAATGCAGCTTTCAGAGATGCAGCTCAGTACGGTGGAAGAGAAACTGTTCTTGGCGGAGTTCTTGGTAAAATAGCAGGAATCGAAATTGTATGGAGTACTCTTATAACACCTTCAGCTAATGTATCAAAAGCAGTGATGCTTGGATATGACTTGGCTGGAGAAGGACCTTTTGGATTCTGTCCTAAATCATTACCTATGATTAGATCAGAAAGACATGAAAGGGAAAGAGCAACAGACTTTGTGGCTACTGAGGATTGGGATTACGCAGTTCTTAGAGCAAATGGTCTTTGTACAATATTATCTTACGAATAAGTAAGATAAACTTTTTTTATAAAAAGACGATGCCGCCCATTGGGTTGGTCATCTCTTTTTTTTTATGTTTATGGAGATATTTATTATGACTAGAGAATATACAATTTTGAAGAATGTTCAGGAAGAACTTAGATTGACTACGAGTTTTGGTAGTAACACTGTTCCTAAGAGTACTACTGTTACTAGGTGGATTCAGGAAGAGAGTGCTGATATTGAGCTTCGTTCCAATGCTATTTTTGGTAGTAGTTTGGAGAGTAGTGTCTATTTTGATTATGATGGTAGTGGAGTGTTCAGATTTCCTGATGCTGATATTATTAGCATTACTGGTTTTGAGTTTAATGT
>QMMS01000650.1 GCA_003647375.1 Deltaproteobacteria bacterium | reverse complement strand
TTCCTTATCTCGCTTGGCCGTCAATGATAAAATGGTGAGTGAATCGATGAGGAATTTGCTGGTTTGGCTGGTTTGCTGTCGTCACTCACCATTTTATATCACTCACCATAATGTCGAAAATGGGGAGCTCCCCATTTGAGGCATAGCAAGGCTGTCCATCTCCTTCAATCTGGCATTCCACTGGTAACGATCAAAGATTTCCTTGGTCATGTCGACTTGAGAACAACACAAATCTATGCTGAAACCAATTTGGAAACCAAACGTAAGGCTCTTGAAAAAGCGGGGTCTCCGGTTAAAAAAGAAACATCCAAAATACAAGTTGATATCCTTGATTGGCTTGAGAGACTTTAAAGCACATTTCAGGTACCCTCCATTGTTGGACGAAGCCGCTACGCGGAGACAGCAAGCCCCACCTCTTTTAAAAATCAACACATTGTAACTTTGCCTTCTTATAGTAATATACCGGAAAAGGTGATGCCAAAGCATCCGCCATTGACCAGTTACTTCAAAAAGGAGGTTTACAATGGACACCAGCATGCCCAATGATCCACAATTCAACGAGTATTACCGCAAGCATCTTCAGTACTTGAAACTGGCAGGCCTGCAACCCAAGACCATCGAGGCCTACTCACGGGCGATCAGGAGAATCGGCAACTATTTCGACTGCCGGGTCGAGAACCTGACCACAGACCAACTCCTCGATTATTTCACCGACCTGCTCGCATGTCGTTCCTGGAGTGCGGTCAAGCTCGACCTTTATGGTCTGAAGTTTTTTTACACCAGAGTGCTGGGCAAGACCTGGGAGGACATCCCCCTGATCAAACCACCGAAGACCACCAGAATTCCGGATATTCTTTCGGTAGAACAACTCCAACAACTGATCTGCGCTACGCGACAGTTGAGTTACCGGGTTTTCTTCTTCACCGCCTATTCCCTGGGCTTGCGTCTTGGAGAAGGGATCGGGTTGAAGGCCGGCGATATTGATTCTGTCAACATGCGGGTCCACATCCGCGACGCCAAGGGAAACAAGGACAGGTTGGTTCCCCTGCCGGAGAATACCTTGCAGATCCTGAGAAACTTCTGGTCTGTCCATCGACACTCAGAGCTCCTCTTTCCCAATCGGAAGCGAGGGCTAAAAAATGCACATCTGGTTAATACACCCTTGGACAGAGGCGGTATTCAGACCGCCATGAAGGCCGTGGTCAGGCAACTCGGCATTAAAAAAAAAATTTCGTGCCACTCCCTGCGTCACAGTTATGCCACCCATATGCTGGAATCCGGCGTAGACCTTGTCGAACTCCAGCATATCCTGGGACATGTAAGCATCCTGACTACCTCCAGATATACCCACCTGACGACCGTCACTAAAAACAACGCCCGCCAGGCCGTCAACTCCTTGACTGACACCTTCTATATTACCTGGGGAGGTGTTAAATGATTCTGATTTCCACAATAATCAACAAATTCAAGCATGGCTTTCTGGAACAATACAAAGATTCAATCCTACCCAGTCACCAAAAGGCCCTCTGGGCTATGGAGCAGTGCAGGCAGGAGCATGGCCCTCACATGCTGGCACAATGCACCGATCATGACTGCGGCGAAAGAAGATATATTCCCCACTCCTGTGGTTACAGAAACTGCCCCCATTGCCAGAACCATGAAAACCAACAGTGGATCGAAAATCAACTGGACAAGCAACTCCCGGCCGGATACTACCTGGTCACCTTCACCCTCCCAAAGCAACTTCGGGCCTTGGCATGGAGGCACCAGAAAATCGTCTATTCCCTGATGTTTGATTGTGTTCAGGAAACCTTAAAAACCTTCACCCGGAACGACAAAAAACTTAGCGGAACAGCCGGGTTCACCGCCATACTCCACACGCATTCACGAGAGCTCAACCATCATCCTCATATTCATGTCGTCATGCCCGCGGCAAGCATCAACATTCTGACCGGTTTATGGAAAAAAAAGACCGGATACCTCTTCAACGAAAGGGCCATGGCAAAGGTCTTCCGGGCAAAGATGCTGGAAGCTCTGGTCGATCAGGGCCTGAAACTGCCCGGGGATTGTCCCCAAAAGTGGATTGCTCATTGCAAAAGCGTCGGCAACGGCGACAAGGCCATCATCTACCTTGGAAGATATCTTTACCGGGGAGTCATTCAGGAAAAGGACATCCTGCGCTGCGAAGACGGCATGGTGACCTTCCGCTACCTGCCCGCAAAGTCCAAAAAATACAAACCACGGACCGTGACCGGAGAAAAATTTCTTTATCTGCTCATGCTCCATGTCCTGCCCAAAGGTTTTCACAGAGTCCGGTATTATGGATTCCTTCATCCCTGCAGCAAGAAACTCATTAAATTCCTCCAGGTGGTACTGCGGGTCAATCCGCTCCGCATGCTTGCCGGCAGACAGAAAAAACGACCCGCCATCACCTGTCCCATTTGTGGAGCAAAGATGAAAATCATCCAAACACAAATTATCCTGCCGCTGCTCGCCTGACCGGCATGAACGACCCGAAAGGAGGTGTTGACTAATCCAAACTCAGTACATCACTATGCGTGAAACAAAACCGGTTCTCCCGGCAACGCATACCTGCGCGCAAAAAACAGCCTTTTTTGCTTCAAACGGCCTCTATAATCTGATGAATCTATTTCAAAGATCAATTTTTCGAAAAAAGAACCGGTCCTGCCCCACATCCGTCT
>QMMS01000649.1 GCA_003647375.1 Deltaproteobacteria bacterium | reverse complement strand
GGACTTCGCCAGGGCGAAAAACTCTATGAAGAGCTCATCACCGAAGGGGAAGATGTGGTTCCGACGGATCATAACAAGATCATGGTCCTGAAATCCACCAACGGCTATAACGGATATGCAGACCAGGCAGCCTATCGCAAATGGCTTTTCTCCAAGATAGATGACCTCGCTTACTACGCCAAAAACCACGATGCCTGCGGCATCAAGGAAAAACTTGCCGAAATCGTGCCGGAGTATAAGATGCAGGATTCCGATTGCGTACTATGAACAGTATGGAGAAATGAGTAGGGAGTAAGCAGGGTTAATAGTCAATTGGCGGGACGGTGTAAATAAACAATTTTCTTGAACCACTAAGGCGCAAAGGACACGAAGAAGACCCTTTATCGAATCGGGGCGGCCGATTCGATAAACCACTCCACCCTTCGGGTATATGTCATTTACCATTTACAACTATCGAACGTAATACACTAACAATGGGTACTAAAACTACATTTTGAGAATATTGTTGAGAAAGATAATATAGGAAGAATAACGACCGCCCGCAGAGCATGGTGGTTTTCTTAGTTCTGTAATTAAAAATTCAAAACTTAGAATTCATAATTGTTCTTCTGCAGGGCATGATGGTTTACCTGATCGGTTTCCCCGATTAGGTAAAAAACAAAATCTTTGCGTCCTTCGTGCCTTTGTGGTTCAAATATTTTTCTATTGTACTATTTGCGCCTTTGTTTACCCCGTGAAATTCATAAAATGAGGAGCGTAGCATATTTCACCGGGGTGGTTCAGTTCTTGCTTTTTAAGCATCATTCCATAAGCCACATTAAAAAAATATCATTGAACATTTAAAATGAAACCCCAGTCTTTCATCGATAAAATCATCTTTACCGGCATAATCCTCCTGCTGGTCTTTGCGCCGTTGGCCTTTGGATCCGTCCACGTCTGGGCATACAGTATCATCGAGATCGGGGTTTATCTGCTTTTGGCGCTCTGGTTTGTCGACCACTTGATCGTTTCCGGATCAAAAAAGCTGGCCTGGGTTAAATCGCCGGTGAACCTGATGCTGGTGATGCTGTTTGTACTCATCGGTCTGCAACTGTTATCGTTGCCGGCCTCAGTAGTGGCCCTGATTTCCCCACAAACCTATACAGACAAAACACAGTTTTTTTCTTTATTGGCTAAGACTACAGAGGCTTCCACAGATGGTCCGGCATGGATGATGCTGACCTATTATGCCCACGCTACGGTGATGGAAGCGCTCAAACTGGGGACCTATTGTGGAATGTTTTTCCTGGTGGTCAACACACTGAAATCCAGGCAACAGATCGATATCCTTTTATATTTTCTGATTTTCATAGGTCTTTTTGAAGCCCTTTACGCCATATACCAGGTATTTACAGACAACCCCAATGTCTGGTGGTGGCAGAGTCGGGTTGGACACGCGAACTATGCAAGTGGAACATTCATTGTGTCAAATCACTTTGCCGCCTACATGGGCATGCTCGTCAGTTTGACCTTTGGATTCATGATCGCTCAAAAAAAGAAAAGCAAAAGATTGGTTTCCGGTTTGGGAGGCCTGCGAGGCTTTGTACAAAAAGTCGTCAATGATTTTTCCCCTGAATCTTCCCAGGCAAAAACCATCTTTCTCTTCTTTGCCGGTATCGTTATGGTGGTCTCCCTCCTGATGTCAGCCTCCAGGGGGGGGATTCTTAGTCTGGGTCTGGCCATGCTTTGTATGTCAACCCTGATGTTTTTCAAGAAATCATTCCGAAAATATGCAATCATCTCCATCTGTTTTTGTTTGATTGCGTTGCTGTATGCACTCCATCTGGGCATCGATCCGACGCTTAAAAAATTTGAACACAGTGATCAAGGCTTGCAGCAAAGACTGATCACCACCCGATCCATGTTCCCCATGTTAGCGGATTATCCTGTCACCGGTGTTGGCTGGGGCAATTTTCGGTATCTTTACCCGCGCTATGTGCCAATAGAATGGGATGGAGTCTCTTCCAGCGGCTATTCACACAACGACTGGGTCGAGGCAGGTACGGATGCCGGTTATCCAGGGCTGGCCATCATCTTCGGTGCCTTTTTGATTTACATTTATCACATGACCCGTCTCTGGATAAAAAGACGAAATCTGCATGCCCTGGGTATCGGGATCGGGGCAGTAGCTGCTCTGCTGTCCATTTCGTTTCACAGCTATTTTGACTTCAACATGCACATTCCTGCCAACCCATTGACCCTGGCAGCCATACTGGGTATCGGATATGCTGCCATTCATCGCCAGGGACACGGGTACAGTCAGTCTTTCTTCTACAAAAAGCGAACAATTCGGCTGACCTGGATTGGGCGCGCTGCCACCTTCAGCCTGGTGTTGTTTGTTTTCGGTTTTTCAATCTACTGGTCCGGCAGGCATTTTCTGGCCGAGGCTGCCGGACCCACCGAGTGGAACTCCACCATGAATTTGAACTGGAACCCGGAGATTGCCGACATTGACCGGGCAATAACGTTTAATCCCGGCAATTTTGAATATCATCACAAACGGGCCCTGCACTTCATGGCATTGAATACAGACAACACTGAAGAAAGAAGAATGTTTCACCTTGAAGCTGAAAAGAGCTTCTTGCAGGCCCTGCGCCTCAATCCCACCCGGGGAATTTTATGGTACAATTTAGGAAATCTATATTCCTTTAAGCGTCATGATC
>QMMS01000648.1 GCA_003647375.1 Deltaproteobacteria bacterium | reverse complement strand
GGGGTGACCAATTCAGCGGTTTATAATCATTTTGCAAACAAAGATGAAATCCTTTATTGGATTATAGAGGATATTGGGACAACCCTTTTGAAAGAGATCCGGGCGGGGATTGATGCCCATGACGACCCTGTTGAGTGCCTTCGGGAAATGGTTTTTCGGCAAGTTTGTCTTATGAAAGAAAAGAAGAAAGAAATAAAGATTTATATGGAAGAACAATATCAACTGCCGATTGGGCTTCGAAACAGAGCGCTTAAACAGCATCGTCAAATTTATGATCTATATCGCGGTATGATTAGCAAAATCAAGGATATGGGGATCCTTAGCGATATTGATGAAACCGTTATGGCTTTTTCTGTTTTTGCGATGATGAACTGGTCTTATCGCTGGTTCAAGAATGAAGGAAGACTTTCAATAGAAGAGGTTGCGGAAAATATGATACAGGTGCTCTTCGGGGGTATCTTTAAAGAAGGTGCACTGAAAAGGAACTAGAGATTTTCCATCTGTAATGTTGAGAGCAATTTAAAAAGGGCGTTTTTTCCACAGAGGAAAAACGAACGTTCACAAACATACCCCCTCTTTGTTTTGGAGGGTTAGGCTGGTTTGATAGAGGACTTTTGGAAGGAGACTTGATGTTATGAGTGGTGAAAACAGCAAAACAAAGAGGGCGATGCAAGATTGGGAAAAAAGGCGTGACAAAATCATGCAGATGGGAGGCCCTGCGGCCGTGGAACGACATCACAAGAAGGGACTTATGACGGCCAGGGAAAGGGTGGCGTATTTGTTCGATCCCGGCACCTTCACCGAAATAGGGACTTTTGTGACCCACCGCACGACCACTTTCGGCATGGATAAAAAGGAAATTCCCGCAGATGGCATTGTCACCGGATTCGGGAAAGTGAATGGAAGGTATGTGGTTACTGCCGCCGAGGACTATACTTGTATGGGGGGCAGTTACGGAGAGGCCCATGGCAGGAAATTTGCTTACGCCATTGATTTCGCAAAAGAAAAGATGTGGCCTTTTGTCAGCATGAACGATTCCGGGGGGCTCAGAATGCAGGAAGGGATGGATGCTCTGGAAGCGTACGGCTGGTTGTTCAGGGCCCAGGACCAGGCCTCCGGTATAATCCCCCAGATATCGCTCCTCCTTGGTCCCTGTTTGGGCGGGCAGGCGTATCATCCCGTTATGCAGGATTTTGTCATTCAGGTTAAAGACACTGCTTTTCTGGGTATTGCAGGCCCTGCATTTGTGAAGGCCCAAACAGGCGAGGACATAAGCCTGGAGGAACTTTGCGGAGTTAAGGCCCACGCGGTAAAATCGGGGCAGACGCATTTGGTTGCTGAAAACGACAAGGATTGCATTGATAAGTGCAAAGAGCTTCTGGCCTTTTTTCCATCCAACAATCGGGAAGCGCCTCCCCGGATTGACACGGAGGATGATCCTGAACGGGAAGGGACTGATCTGATTGATATTATTCCTGATGAGCCTTTCTATGTGTTTGATATGTACAAGGTCATCGAGCGAGTGGTGGATGATGGGAATTTCTTTGAAACTCTCGGTCGTCACGCAACGAATATGATCACGGGGTTTGCTCGTTTCAGCGGTCGGCCCGTGGGGATCGTGGCGAACCAGCCGCGTCGGCTGGCAGGGGCGATCGACATTAATGCGGCGGATAAGGCAGCGAGGTTCATTAGATTTTGCGACCTTTTTAACATTCCCTTGATTACCCTCGTTGATTGCTCTGCCTATATGATCGGTTCCCAACAGGATTGGGCGGGAATCCTGAGGCATGGCGCCAAACTGCTGTTTGCATGGTCCAACGCCACAGTGCCCTTGATTTCAGTGATTGTCAGAAAGTCGTATGCCGGCGCTCACTACGGGATGCTTGATAAATCCATTGGCGCTGATTTTGTTTACGCCTGGCCCACGGCCATCGTAACCGCCCTTGACGGTAAGACCGTTGCCAGCGTCATTTTTTCTAAAGAGATAAACGCCTCGGATGATCCTGACAAACTCAGGGCGGAGAAGATTGAAGCGTATAATGATGTTTACTCCAATCCCTACCACGCAGCGGCAAGGGGTTTTGTTGATGATGTTATCGACCCTAAGAACACGAGAAAAATCATAAACAGATCTCTTGATGCGCTGGAAAACAAGTGGAAGACTGCCTACAATTCGCAGCCTTGGAGAAAATACTCCAACATCAATATGTAAAAGCGCTTTTTGGCTATGTAAGAAAGAGCATTTGTAAAATGGCAGAGAATATTTTGATTAAGAAAATCGATGGCAATGTTGCCGTCCTGACGTTAAATCGCCCCAAACAAGCCAATGCCTTGAACAGAGAACTTTTTGTGCGTCTCAAGAAAGAATTGGATGCGTTAAAATGGGATGATGACATACAAGTGGTGGTCATTGCCGGATCAGGAGAGAAGGCATTTTGCGCAGGGATCGATTTGAAGGAAAGGGCCAAAAAAAGCAAGGATGAGATGTTGCGAGAGCGAGAAACAGTTGTCCGTCCGTTTTACGTGACCCTTGGGGATTTCCCAAAACCGACGATCGCGTCCCTGAACGGCGCCGCGTTGGGCGGAGGCGCGGAACTGGCTTTGACATGCGATTTGAGGGTGGCTTCGTTCGGGGCCAGGTTCGCTCAGAGTGAAATCAAGTGGGGAATGATCCCTTCCTGTGGCGCATGCCAGCGGCTGAGGTTGATTG
>QMMS01000647.1 GCA_003647375.1 Deltaproteobacteria bacterium | reverse complement strand
CTCCCGGGGTCATCAATTTCTTTGAACCCCGCCGTAATCAGGACAATGCCCTTGACCCCCCTGGCCGCGCATTCCCGGAACACCCCGGGGATCAGTTTCGCCGGCAAAACCAGAATGGCCAAATCGATTGGCTCATTATAATCGGCAAGCGAGGGAAACGCTTTCAACCCCATAATTTCATCGGAATTTGGATTTACCGGAATAATCCTCCCTGCAAATCCTCCACTGATCAGGCTTTTCATGACATGAAAGCCGAGTTTGTCCGGTTTGTCCGATGCGCCGACAACCGCTGCGGATGCGGGGTTAAACAGAACTTTCATGTTTTCCGCTTTTTTGCTCATAGACCCATGCTCCTTCTTTGAATTTAGTGTCAGTACAAACTTCGGCGCTGTTTGGCCCGGGTTTTATGAAAGGGCCTTGCCGGTTTTTCGCGATCGAACCGCCATGGTTCTTGCAGCCCAGGCCGCCTCCTCCGGGAGCAGGAAAACGGGAATCCCATTATCCTCAAGCGACTTTCTTCGTTTTTTATATTCATGGTCCAACGGACCCGTGGCAAGCCAGTACACAATGATCGGTTTGCCTGTCTTTGTTTTGATTTCCATTAACTTTTCGTCCGGCGGTGGAAAATATTCATGGATAGGAAATACGGCAATCATAATATCGATATTGTCATCCATGGCAACAGCCTCCGTCACACGGCCGTATAGCTCGGCGTCAAAACCGGTGGTTGTCAGATCAAGGGGATTTTTATATACCACAGAGGGGGTATTCTTCATGATGCGCCGAATATTCTTATCCGTATCGCGGGTAAACTGAGGCAATACGCAATCCCATTCCATAAGCTTATCGAAAACAATGATGCTTCCCCCGCCGGAAGGGGTTACCATGCCGATCCTTTCGCCCTTGGGTTCCCCCGCGACCGCCAACCCCTTGCACGCGCAGACCAACTCTGAAATTGAATCCACTTGAATCACGCCGGCCTGTTTCAAAAGTCCCCTGTAAATATCCGGAGAGCCTGATAAACTGCCCGTATGACTGATGGTTAACCGGTTTGCGCTGTCGGTACGCCCGCCCTTGTATAGAATAACCGGTTTATGGGAAGTTACTTTTGTCGCGGCGGAAATGAATTGGTCCCCTCTTTCCGTACCCTCCATATAGATACTGATAACGTCCACGGTTTCATCTTGCCCCAAATAAAGCAGCAGGTCGCCAAAATCCAGATTTGTGCGGTTTCCCACACCGATCCACAAACCTGTATATACATTTTCTTCAAGGCATTTGTGATAGATGCCCCCGCCCACACCGCCACTCTGGGTGATAACGGCGATGTTTCCTTTCCGAACACTGAATGGGAAAAAGGTGGCATTCAAGGGTAGATTGCCATTAATAAATCCGGGCATATTGGGGCCCAGCACGATCAACCCTGATCGGTCGGCGATTTCGCCGAGAGCAGCTTCCAATGCTCCCCCCGCTTGCCCCACTTCTCTAAAACTTGCCGCATAGGCCACCAACCCTTTGATCCCCAGCATGGAACATTCCCGGGCCACTTCAATCGTCGCTTTTGCGCCGACAGCGCATAACACGAGATCAACGGGCTTTTTTATTGCGGCCAGCGAAGGATATGTCGGCAGACCGAAGATCTCCGAATGCCTCGGGTTTATGGGATAGACGGCGCCCGGAAAATTAAATCGGATTAGATTTTCAGTGATATTATACCCCAGTTTTCCCTTGTCGGGGGATGAACCCACAACGGCGATGCTTCGAGGGTAAAACAGGGCTTTCAGGTTTTGTTTCAAATCGAATTTCTTTCCGATAGTCGTATCCATCAGGCTTTACGTTCCTCCAACACCATCAGGGCGTCTACTGCCACGGGTTTGTTCCCGGAGATGATGACCGGATTGATATCGATCTCTTTTACCTGTTCATTTTCAAGACCGATCCTGCCCACGTTGATCAGGATGTCAGCCAGCATATCCATATCCACCGCCGGCATGCCGCGGACAGACTCCAGGATTTTGCGGCTTTTGATCTCCCGCATCATCTCCAGCGCATCCCTTTTTTCCAATGGGGCCACGCGGAAGGATATATCCTTCAGGATTTCCGTAAATATCCCACCCAAACCGAACATGACGCAGGGGCCGAACTGGGGATCACGGGTAAGCCCGATAACGAGTTCCCTCTGGCCCTTTACCATCTCCTGTATCAGAACGGCCTTTTGGCTTCCATCCATGGCGGTCATGACCTCTTCAAAGGCCGCCCTGGCCTCTTTATGGTTTCTGATATCAACCCGGATCAGGCCCTTTTCCGTCTTGTGGGCAATATCCGGCGAGCATCCCTTTAAAACGAGCGGGTAACCGATTTCTTCCGCGGCATTCATGAGATTCTTGACGTCATCCACCAGGATTTCCCGGGCTACGGGGATCTGATAGGATGCCAGGATCTGTTTGGCTTCATACTCGGATAACGATGTTCTTTTTTCCTTTAAAGCTTTTTCGATGATTTTCATACGTTCCTCCACTATTTTTCTGTTTTGTCTTATTTTTTTCCGAAACCCTAACCGGAAAAAAATTGATTTCTTCAGTCATGCAATGCCGTTTTCCGCTTTTCAAAGGATTGACGTCTTTTTGCCCGTTGTTGTCCGAGGATATGCTGATATCCTCCCCCTATGCCGGCAGTGGCCGCTTCCGGACCCGGATAGATCAGCACCCCGGCCGGCT
>QMMS01000646.1 GCA_003647375.1 Deltaproteobacteria bacterium | reverse complement strand
TACACCCCGTTGATATGACGCATGCACCTTGCAAGATTCGCATCCGGAGTCTGCACTAAAATGTCGTAATGGGTGGGCATCAGGCAAAAAGCGGCAACCTTCAGATTAAACATGACCGCCGTTTCTTTCAGAAGGTCAAGAAAGGTCCCCCTATCCGCTGTGTCAGGGAAAAGATCCTGCCCGCTTCTGGCCCGGTTCATGACGTGATACCAAGCGTCCGGGTATTGGATTCTTAAGGGACGTGACATGTGGGGAACTTAGCATATTCGATAAGAAAGGTCAAACGGAGACTCGACCCCTGTCTCAACTATGAGGTTCCAGTGTTTAACCTGGCCAGGAAAGAACACCGTGACCGGTTGAGGGCATTTCTGGTTTCTGGTTGACTTTGTGCCATTTAGGTTCTATATTGGGTCCATATTGGCACTTTAAAGATTGGAGTCAAAAAATGGTTGCAAGAGCAGGCACGCATTGGAAACCTAGTATTGCCGCAAGAAGGCGAGCCCGGGCTGCCTTGCGAAGATCAAAAAAGAAAATGCCTATAGTCACATACACACGTTCAGGGAGAACCACAGATCAGTTAGCCCGAGATAATATTGCACTACAAAAGATGATTGAAAAAGAAAAACATCTTCGTGTCATTTTAAACTGTGACGTTATGACTTTAGAAGAATTAACGCCCGCAGCCCAAAATTATATCGGAGATTTCCACCTCGATCTGGATGAAGCTGACCCTCAAATAACTCCAAGTGTGGTCAGGTGGCTTTCAAATATGAAAATAGACAAGCCGGTCATACAGCTTATTGAAGATATCAAGGCCGGGTTTACGTTTTCATACCTGCTGACTCTGGCGAACACGCTCGATACATCCCAGTTGCGATTAGGCGAAAGCTTGAATATCAGCAAAAGAACCATGGCCAGAAGGAAAACCGATGGGAAATTTACCGCTGACGAATCAGAGCGGATCATGCGCCTGTTTAAAATATTCCAGAAAGCGCTCGATGTCTTTGATGGTGATATTGACGATACCAGGCTATGGATTAAAACCCCAAAAAAAGCCCTGGGCGGTGAGATCCCGATGGATTTTGCCGATACTGATGTCGGGGCTCAAGAAGTAATTCACTTGCTAGGACGCATTGAACACGGAGTCTTTTCGTGAATATCACAGTGTGGCGGATTATCGCTGCAAAGCATGCCAAGGATGCGTTTTCCGGTGAAGGCGCTAAAAGTTACCCTGGGCGCTGGAACAAACACGGCACCAAAATGATCTACACCGCGCAGTCGGAATCTTTGGCCCTTCTGGAAATAATTGTAAATGTCCCATCTTACCGCCACCTCAAAACGCATGTCGTTATCCCCGCCACATTCGACATAGCATTCATAACCCCCCTTGACCCTTCAAGGTTGCCCACGGATTGGCTTGATAATCCAATACCGCCGTCTACCCGGAGAATCGGTGATGCCTGGGCCAAGTCTTCCTCATCGGCCGTGCTTTGCGTACCCAGTACCGTAGTACCGACCGAAAACAATTATTTAATAAACCCAGCCCACTCCGATTTTTCCCAGATTCAGATCGGGAAACCCAGGGGATTGTATCTCGACCCCCGGTTGCCCAAGAAACTCAAAGCGAAAAAGCCTTAGCTCGAAATATCGACCCTGGAGCACTTAAAAGAAAAAGCCCTCGAAAGGGTCAGTTCCGGGGGCTAAAAGGTGTCCGGCAGGGTGTCCGGACTTGGTAAAAAGTGTTATAAAATCATAACTACTTGTATTGTTTGGTGATCCCACGGGGAATCGAACCCCGGTTATCCCGCTTGGGAAGCGGGGCGTCCTAACCCTATCCCCAAAAAACAAAGAGCCTCAAGATAGAGGCTCTTTTTATTAATGGTGATCCCACGGGGAATCGAACCCCGGTTACCGGCGTGAGAGGCCGACGTCCTAACCGCTAGACGATGGGACCTTTTTTATGTGTGGACTGCAATATAGAACAACGATTGTTTTGTCAATAGGTTATCTTAAGTAATGCCGCATGTACATCGTTTCGAAACCTCAGTCTTCCGGCATCGTACCCTTCTTCATACCAAAAATCAGGTAAATGATGAACCCGATGAACGGGATGGCGGCGATAAGGAGCCACATGGCTTTTTTGCCGAAGGTTTCAAAGTCTTTCTGGGCCGCGTTTACAGTAGCCCAGATGGTTCCCAGTAAAAATGGTGCCGTAAGGCCGAGAACTACTGCAATAGTTTGTAAATCCATAGGGTTTGATCGTATCGAGTGCCTAAAGTGAACTAAAGTTTAAAGTGATCTAAAGTTAAGGTATTCTGCCAATCAGACAAAACCAGCGGAGCGAAGCGACTCATCAACTTTAGGTGCCAGCGAAGCCAATGCCTTGCGTGGTGCACTTTAGATCATTTTAGTCACTTCACACTTTTTGGCCGGCACTACTTCAGTTTATCTGCAACTTTCAGGACGGTATTAGCATAGACCGTGCTGTTGTTGTAGTGAAGAATGACCCGATGCTGCTTTTTAGCACTGAGCCCCGGTTTCCAGCCGTGATATTTAAGGTAATAGGCAATGCTGGCGATGGCGTCGGCATGCTCGAAAAGGTCGATCCGGCCGTTACCATTGCCGTCCTTGGCCAGGGCGTAGGCATTGGAGGGCATGAACTGGGCAATGCCCATGGCGCCGGCATAGGACCCCTTGATGCGGGTCGTTTCCATATCT